>NZ_JBPAOH010000086.1:0-33459 GCF_050875635.1 Tolypothrix sp. VBCCA 56010 | reverse complement strand
TAATGGAGTTCAAAGACTCATTAATGGAGTTCAAAGACTCATTAATGGAGTTCAAAGACTCATTAATGGAGTTCAAAGACTCATTAATGGAGTTCAAAGACTCATTAATGGAGTTCAAAGGCTCATTAAAGAGGTTCAAAGACTCATTAATAAGGTTCAAAGACTCATTAATAAGGTTCAAAGACTCATTGGCGATAATATGTAGTTAGCGCTACCCTACGGGAAAGCTCCGCACTTCAGCGCTAAAGCGCCGACTACGACGACTTTATACTCGTCTCAAAGTTTAACATTTTCAGTGTCCAAGACAAGTAGCAGGAGTATAACTCGAACTATCAGCATTTGCCGCATCAGAGATAAGAGTTACTTCCCTCCCAATTCAACTCGTTCACTTTGGGCATCTAAGTTTCCATCAATAAGTATATTACCACCTAATAACACCAGACTCCCACCAGCAGCAACTTGTGACACTCTTCCTGTTTGCCCTTGAACAACTATGTTACCGGGGGTAATTTTATTAAAGAAAAAAGCTGAAGGATTAACTGTGAGCAAGGGAGGGGAATTCGGTTGAGTGGCGCTAAAAAAACCTTGCTCACCAAATTGGATTGCATTTGCCGTAGACACCGCCAAAGACCCGCCAACGTACAATGAGGCATTCGGTCCAAAAATCACCCCGTTAGGATTAATCAGAAATAGGTTAGCTGTGCCATTAGCGCGGAGTAACCCATCAATGTTAGAAACTGACCCACCTGTTACCCGACTAATGATATTTTGAATATTTACAGCGTTGTTGAAGAAAGTAGCGCCGCCAGTGGGGACAGAAAACTGTTGGAAACTGTGGAATAAGTTACTTCCGGCTTGAGTTCCTCCAGTTATGTTGAAGACTCTACCCTGTACTCTCACGTTGGAATTATTAGGTAGAGTAGTATCAGGGATAATTTGGGCATTAGCGTAACTAGCAGTGAAAGCATTCATGCTACTTATTGCAATACCCAAGAACCAGCGCCAATAAGTACTCACTCCAGACATTGCACCCCTTAGCTTCACAACAGTTACACTATCCGATTATTAAGTAAACCATATTTAGGGCAGTGGGGGGATGGGTGGGATGAGGGGGATGAGGAAGATGGGGGAGATGGGGGGGGATAAGGGAGATGAGGGAGATGAGGGAGACAATTCTTGAGCTTTTCCCATGCCCAATGCCCCATGCCCAATGCCCCATGCCCCATTCCCCATTCCCCATTCCCCATTCCCCATTCTCTATTTCCCAATAGATTTGGTTGTCACTCCCTTTTCATAATGCAATGTATAGACGCCCAATGCACGAAACACCCGATACCATAAACCCATTTGCACCCCTGTGGAGAGCATTTTACTCACGTTGGTTTTTGCGGTTTTAAACTGTGAGGACGTTAATCGATCGCCGTATAAGTCGCGGACTATTGCATCAACGTGAAAATGCAGTTCCGGTCGGCGACGCATCAAAATTAATATGGCATTCTGAATTGAGTAATCTTGGAATTCTTCTAGTAAAGGTAAAGTTCCGGGTTTTCTGGCAATGGTCAGTTTGGGAATATCGGAAATGTCCGGTTCTTTTTCGGCAGGAGCGGTAGAATCAACTAGTTGAGAAGCTGTCTGTGAATCTTCCTCAATTTCATCTTCCTCAATATCATCTTCCTCAATTTCATGTTGACTATTGACTATTTCATCTTGACTGTTCAAGAGCACAGCTGTACTAGAGGATGAATCAGATAAACGTCTTTGAGGTTGATACATCTGCTCTTCTAGGGCGTACCCTGATATTAGAGCTTCTAGAGTGGTAATCTGTTTGCGGACTAAAGATAAGCGACGCTCTAAGTCAACTACTTCTAAGACGTAGCGATCGCGCTCTGCTTCGAGTAAACTCAGAATCTCAGACAACTCAGACATAGAACTACTATTCAGTGAAAGGAACAAATCGGTGGAATCTAAGGAAGTTTTTGTCAAGGCTCACGTTCGTGTAATTAAGCAAAAAGTGTATCGCTTTGTCTGTAAAGAGTGCAATCTAGTGGTTGAACGCACTTGCTTTCCATCACAGCCGTTGTATTGCGATCGCTGCCGTCCTCCCAAACTAAAAGTCGAAAAACCTGCCACCAAGTCAATCAAATCCAAGAAGAAACCCAAACCAAAAGAATCCGTGTCTACGAGTCGGCGATGAAAAAGATGGGGAATGGGTAATGGGGAGACAAGGAGACTTTCTAGACAGGGAGGACAAGGAGGACAAGGAGGACAAGGAGGACAAGGAGGACAAGGAAGAAATTTCTATATCTCCCTTGTCTCCACGCCAGTCGCTACAACGGAGGGAACCTCCGCAACGCGCTGGCTCCCCCTCTCCCTTGTCTCCACGCCAGTCGCTACAACGGAGGGAACCTCACGCGGCTATTGCTACTGTCGGGAAACCCGCCCACGCAACTGGCTCCGCAACGCGCTGGCTCCCCCTCTCCCATCTCCCCATCTCATTGCCTAAAAATAGCGCTGTAACAAACCAATCATCACCTCTGGTAATTCTAAATGTGGCAGGACTCCCACTGAAGCGATCGCCTGAAAATCTCGAATTGCATCTGTATTTAAAGAAGCCAACCTTCGTCCTAATTTGACGCTGGTAAACTGTGCTTCTTCACCCCAAAACATCACAGTGGGAATGCTCAATTGCTTAATATACATACTTAAGTCAAAATAAAGGTCGCCGCGCAAAAATGCCAATGCAGCAAACTTAGCATTGAATTGTTGTGCAGAAGTTAAATAAGCCTGCACCATTTCTTCGGATACTCGTTCGGCTTTGGCAAACAAAAAATTTTGTAAAAAATTGCGGACTGCGATTTCATTTTCAGCGCCAAGGGCATATATTAAATTATCTAACAGTGGCGTATTAATTAACCCAAGTGGAAGTCTACGTCCAGCACCTTGCCCAAAGTCATCAAATCCAGAGGGACAAACGAGAAACAGTGCTTTAAATAATTCAGGTTGTTGAATCGCAATCCGGACAGTCAAAGCAGCTGTCAGAGAAGATGCGATCGCCGTTACAGGAGTGTTACAAGTTTGAGTGATAAATTGAGCGATCGTATTTAAATAATCGCTTATTTGATAATCTCGCACTGGATGAGCAGAATCACCCCAACCAATTAAATCTGGTGCCAATATGCGGTGAGTAGCGGCAAAAGCGGGGTAAACTTTAGACCATTCATAAGCAGATGCTCCACCACCAAAGTTATGCAAAAACAGCAGCGGGGGTAAATCAATGTCAGTTATTAACCAGGGTGCAGTGGTTTGGGTATAGTAAACCATTCCTCCCAAGGAAGTATTAACGACTTTATGCCCAAAACCAGGAGGTTGAAATCGAAGCATAATATACTACTCTGATAAATTTATATTTGCAGTGACTGCCTTCTTCGGTGATGTGGCGCGTAAATATTTATAGTTACTGTTTGGCTGTACGCTCTTATCATAACAATTTGTCATAAGATTTGATAATTCTTTTCAATTATGTAAATATAAACAAAGTAAATAACTGTCATGATTGAGCTTGAATAAATTGTGCAAACAGAGAAAATATTTTCTAGCTTGTTCCAGGCTTTTCCAGAAATATTTTGGGAAATAATTGATGAGTTTGTTTGCTGTTGAACTCAAATAAACTGCTTTTCGGATTGTGGTGGTGTTTGTTCTCAATTAGGTGCAGCAGAAAACTCACACAAGCGAGGCGATCGCGCAGTTAATTATAGAAAGCGAAGAGACTGCTGTTGACCGAGGTAGAGAATTGATGAAAGCAGAACAGACACATGAAGCAACCAAAACGTGAATTCGACGGCTCATATGTCCATAGTGTTCGCCTAATTAGCACAAATCAAAAGACCTCTCCCTGGTTTTACGTAGTAAAACCGTTTCTCTCCGACTCAAAGAGGGACAGACTTGAACTAAAGTTCAAGGCAGGGAGAGGTTTGTCGAACTCACGTAACCAAAAAGAAAATTCAGTCTTTGGTGCTTGTTATCGTATGGCAAGATGAATAAATAAAATTGCACCACTCTTTCATTATGCTAGGAAACCTATTAGACGGGCGTTACAAAGTTATCCAAGTCAAGAGTGCTGGAGGATTTGGGCAAACATATATTGCAGAAGACATTCGCCGACCGGGTAATCCTAAGTGTGTTCTCAAGTTGCTGAAGCCTGTGAGTACTGAACTTTACTATTTGCAAATCGCTAGACGTTTATTTAGTAGCGAAGCAGAAATATTGGAACAATTGGGCAATCATGACCAAATTCCTCGTCTTTTAGCTTATTTTGAAGTAGATGAACAGTTTTTTTTGGTGCAATTGATTGTCGGACATCCACTCAGCGCGGAAATGCAATTGAATCAAAGCTGGAATGAAAGTCAAGTTATCCAGATGCTACAAGATGTTTTGGGTGTTTTGCAGTTTGTTCACAGCTACAGCGTTATCCATCGAGACATTAAGCCTGATAATTTAATTAGACGGAATCAAGATGGCAAGTTGATTTTAATTGACTTTGGCGCGGTCAAACAAATGCGTACTCAATTAGCAGGAGCTGACAGTCAAATAGCTGCTACTGTAGCTATTGGTACTCCTGGCTATATGCCGGCAGAACAAGCACAAGGCAAACCACGCCCAAACAGTGATATTTATGCTGTAGGTATGATTGCGATTCAAGCGTTAACGGGAATGTTACCAACGCAATTAAGCGAAAATCCGGATACAGGTGAACTGATGTGGCAAAATCAAGCGCAGGTTTCGCCTAGACTAGCAGCGATTTTGCACTCGTATGGTGCATTATCATTATCGCGATCGCTATCAGTCTGCCACAGAAGTATTGCACGATCTTCAATATTTACTCAATCCCTTACCAGCAACGCAACCATCAATTCCTCCCACACAAACACCATTACCAACATCAATACCACTTTCTCAAGCTACAGACGACGCTAAATTATCTCAAGTTACATCACCACCTTGGCTCGAAAAAACTCTATCTATAGTTAGATTTTTACCATTTGTCGGCGCAGTTGGGTTACTTTTATTTAAAGCAGCTACCTGGATTATTTTACTTGGTATTGGTCTAGCAACAATCGGAGTCGGTTTGTTTTTTCTCCGCTCTTTGTCTGCCAATCTAGCGCGAGATTCTGACGCTATTTTTGCTGTTATTTTCTGTCTAGCTGGCATCCTGCTTTTATTTCAAGAATATCAATCTTATGGAAGTCAATAAATACCAATTAGTCAATTTTTGCCCTTCTGGAGCGGGTATTTATTCAATGGCTGAAACTCTACGTTTACGCGGAAAAAAAGGAAATGATAATAGTTAAGACTAATAAACTGTTATCATCTTTGAGAAAACTATTAAATAAGATTACAAATGTTTGACAGTTCACTAAAATTAATCGGCACTATTTTGATAGTGACAGCAATATCACTGGGATTTGTACCAATATTAGTTCCCAAACTATTCATAAAACAAGATATTCTATTAATAGGAGCGTTTTTTATCTCCGGGGTAATTCTGTTTTGTCAAGATAAATTGTACGGCAAATAATTGACAGAGTTTAGTTTAATATTATTAACAGTGCCTGCTATTTTTTACACTATAGAAAGCATCCGTTTGCGAAGAAGAAATACGCATTCATGAAGGCAGAAGGCAGCTATGTTCCCACGCTTAAAAACGTGGGATTGGAACAAGGATTGAGTACGGATATAATATTATTCGCCGATTTCTTCTAATATCTGCTCTAGAAAATCTTCAATCATACTCTGATTTATAGAGCGCAGAACAGCCGGACCGCAGAGAAACTCTTTAATAGTCATTTTTGCCGAGTGAAAGTCTTTGACATAATCGCGTATTTCTGATATAATTTCAATTTGAGACTCTATTTCTAATGATATTTCATCAATCGGGTCAAATCCTTTTTTCTTAATTTTATTGTATTCAGAAACAATTGCGCCTTCTGGGGTGTTTTTAACGCTACGAAGTTCTTGCTTTAAGCTTTCGTATTGAGTTTTCAGGAATTCATTTTGCTGTTCTAAGCGAATACATTTTCTCGTTAAATCGTCTTCACTGTTGCTATCAATAATTTCTCCTACCTGATGTTTTTTTTCAATTTCCAAGAGTCGTGCTAAATCTCCTTCTTGGTAAGCTTTGTTAATTTCTTTCATTATCTCGGTATGGCGCATCTGCGTTTCGCTGTCGGTGGCTTTATCCGGGTGAAAAATTTCGGCTAAACGCAAAAAGTAAGAGCGAATCTTTTTTGATTCGTCGGTTCTAGCAGCGGAGGGTGATTCTAATTCTGGTTGTGGTTGGTGTTGTTGTTGGTGGTATTCGTAAGGAATTTCGTTTTCTTGTTCGTTGAATTCAAATAGTTCGTCTTCTGTATCTTCTTCGTCATCGACTTTTCGGCTGATGATTCCTGCAACTTGAAGATTGTGGTAAATTTGTGCAATTTTGTGCTTGGTTTGTTTGGCAAGTTTTTTCTTGGTTAGAATTTCGTTGAATAAGGTATGAATTTCTTCGTCGAGAGCTTTTATTTTTTGAAAGTTGGAGGTGGTGCGTTGATAAAGTTGTGTACCGATAGAGCGAATTTGCTCAACAAAGTTATTCAGTTCGGTGCGTTTTTTCTTAATTTGTGTTAGTAAGCGTTTATGTTGTGTTTCCAGTCCTTCTAGGCGGATGTGGACTGTGGAGGGTGCTAGAGTTGTAGCGGTAGCGCGTTTGGGTGGTGAGGCTGGACGAGGCATAAAAGCTATGAGTTAATTTAAGGTGTAAGTTAATTAGCAAATAAAGCGAATCGATGTTATGGCAATTCGCTAATTCTTTATACCTTACACGCAAATGGTAGGAACGTCGCTATGATTCTGCTACTATTTCTGCTTGGTGGGAAATGGTAGCTTTCTTTGCGCGGGTGTTTGCGGTTTGAAGAAAATGCAAGTTTTAAGCTTTTGGGAGTTAGGCACAAAAAAAGAAAAACGAACCGCGAAGGCACGAAGGACACGAAGGAATAAGAGTTAGGGAGGGTTATTGCCCAGATGTCTGTTGAAATTGCTGGTATTGTTTGTCTTTTGATTCAAGGTATTTATTTACGGTTTTTTTAGTAGCTATAGCGTTTTCGTAATCTTCTCCACCAGAGGAAATTATACGCGATCGCACGCGCTTGCGAATGTCTGAGACTATTTTGCCGTTTATCAATCGAGTTTTTGACCAATCTAAAATAGGTGCGGGATATTCACCTTTGTTGATGTATGCTCCTTCTTTGATTTCGCTTAAGCTGTAACTATGTAGTTCTCTCAGCCAATAGTTGAGAAAGCGACCATTTGCATCTTTTTCTTCAATGTTTTTGTTGGGATTGTAAATGCGGAATGTGTCACTTAAAGGATTGGTGATTCCTGCTTGCATTTGCCATTGCCAATTGTTAATTGCTAAATCACCATCTACTAGATAATTCATGTAGTGACGTGCGCCGTGATGCCAAGATATACCACAATTAATGCATAAGAATGTAGCACACATTGCCCGCATCCGAAAGTTCATCCAGCCCATTATTTGCAATTGCCGCATACTGGCATCAAGCAGGGGGAAACCTGTTAATCCTTGCTGCCAAGCTTGAAATAATTCTTGTTGCTGTGGAGTTAATTCTGTTGGTGTATAATACTCATCAAACTCAGGATAACGATTGGTGTATGCTATTTCGGGATGAAAGTACAATCGTTGAGTAAAACTATCGTGCCAACGCAAGCGATCGCGAAACGCTTTTAAAGAAAATTCCGCTTTCGGCTCGTTGACAAGTTCGGCGGCTCGTGCTTTAGTACGTTGATACACGTTTCTGACGCTGATTGTACCAAATGCCAGATGAGGTGAAAGGTGAGAGGTTGACCCTGCTTGAGCTAACCACGGTTGTGAAAGCTTCCAGTGATAACCGTGGAATCTCCGCTGCAAAAATGAGTCTAATGTGGTCAAAGCTTGCTTTTCTCCACCTTTAAAGTAAACTTGCTCTGTTTGCCAAAAGGTGCTGTACTTTTGCTTAAGTTGTTTTATGGTGATTTGCGGTAACTTAAGCGATCGCTTCGGGGTATTTATCTGGGTTGGAGTTGGGTAAGGGGATTGTCTTATATAAGTGTAATATTCATCAAACCACTGGTCGCGGTGTTCGTCGTCAGTTTGCAGAAAGTTATTTAGACCGATGTGACAGTCGAGATGAAGTTGTTGGTAGAAGTTGACGATCGCGCGATCGCGTTCAATGCCATACTCAACTTGCACATCTCGATTGAAGAAAAGCTTCGGTTTCTCAGACTGCTCCATCAGTTGTCTTGTCAATTGCTGTAAAATATCTAGAGAATTGCCCTCAAATAAATACAATCGACTACCCAAAGAACGTAAGTTACGGTCTAAATTTTCTAAAGACTCAAACAAAAACCTGACACGCGCTTTACCTAACTCAGGTTGCTGATAAAACCACGGGTCAATGATAAAGCAGGGTAACACTTCTGCATTGTTAGCAGTCGCATTCGCTACACTTTCGTTGTCATTTAGCCGCAAATCTCGTCGAAACCAAAGAATGTGCATACATATGTACTAAAACCTTATTTATATTTTGCCATTTTTCGCATTCGTCCTTCCTTCGCTTTTAAGGGGGAAAGTCAAAGCCTCTCTCCTTGTAGGAGAGAGGTTTGGAGAGAGGTCTTTTTGATCTACTTAACTAAAAATTGCTCTCCACTCCTTCATCTGTCGTGGCAAGGATAATAAAGTAGGACTTATGCAAAAATACCAAAAAACGAACCACGTTCGCCCTTGGCGTCTCCGAAGGAGAAGACACGAAGGACACGTTCGCGCTTCGCGTCTCGAAGAGAAGGAATAAGAGTTGCAAAGGGTTTTTGCGTAAGTCCTGTAAAGATAAAGCATTAGGAGGAAAAAGCGTGAGTACAATATTAGTAGCAGGTGCGACGGGTGGTGTCGGTAAGCGTGTGGTGCGACGACTGCGGGAAAAAGGTTATAAAGTGCAATGTCTCGTGCGGGATATCGACAAAGCACGGTCTATTTTGGGTAATGATGTTGACTTAATTGTTGCGGATATTACTAAACCGGAAACTTTGACTTCCCTGGTGATGAGTAATATCCAAGCTGTTGTGTGTTGTACAGCGGTACGGGTGCAGCCAGTTGAGGGAGACACAGCAGATAGAGCCAAATACAATCAAGGCATCAAATTTTACATGCCAGAAGTAGTTGGTGATACTCCGGAAAACGTGGAATATCAAGGTGTGAAAAACTTGGTACAAGCTGCAGGGAAATATTTGCAAAAATCTGGTGAAAAGGTGATATTTGATTTCACCAATATATCAGACGAGTTGAAGAATACTTGGGGTGCTTTGGATGATGTAGTCATGGGTGGTGTGAGTGCAAGTAATATGCAATTTGTGGAGGATACAGCTTTATTTACTGGCAATGTTTCCACCGCAAATTCTGGGGGTTTTGCTTCTGTGAGAACTACAAATTTCACTCCATCCTTCAATTTATCTGGTTACGATGGTATAGAATTGCGCGTTAGAGGTGACGGTAAACGTTATAAAATCTTTCTGCGGACAGAAGCAGTATGGGATGGCATTGGTTACGGCTTTTCTTTCGATACTGTCGCGAATACTTGGATAGATGTTCGCATTTCTTTCGCCGATTTGATTCCAGTATTTCGGGCAAAAAGTGTTAAAGATTGTCCCCCAATTGATAAAAGCAAAATTTGCTCATTTCAATTGATGTTAAGTAAGTTTGAATACGATGGTGCTTTAAATCCTAAGTTCTCCGATGGTGGTTTTGCTTTGCAGTTGCAATCAATTAAAGCCTATGGTGGGGAAACTTTACCACAATTTGTCCTTGTGAGTTCTGCGGGTGTGACTCGTCCCGGAAGACCGGGAATTAATTTAGATGAAGAACCCCCAGCAGTCAGATTAAATGATGAATTGGGAGGAATTCTTACTTGGAAGTTAAAGGGAGAAGATAGTTTAAGGGAAAGTGGAATTGCTTACACAATTATTAGACCTTGTGCGTTAACTGAAGAAGCTGGAGGAAAGGAATTAATTTTTGAACAAGGCGATAATATTAGAGGAAAAATCAGCCGCGAGGATGTAGCTGAACTTTGCGTGCAAGCGCTACAACTAACAAAGGCATGTAATGTCACCTTTGAAGTGAAAGAGAAAGAAGATAACGCTAATTATATCGATTGGCAGAGGTTATTTTCTGACTTACAAGCAGATAAATAATTGACAGTAGGGGTGGGTTTCCCCGCCCGTTATGAGGTATGAAGAAAATCTGGGCGCTTGGTGTCGCCGTGTTTGTGGTAATTATTATTTGGGGCGGTTTTTTGTCGTACCCGGCGTTATCGCAACAAATAGAATCCCGTCTCTATAACTTAGAAGCGGATGTTAATCGTGTGGAGTCGCGGTTAAATCAGATAGAGTCTGTGCTAAATCAAAATCGTTCCCCATCGTCAAGATTACCAGTTACATTACCACAGCCGGCGCGTAACAACAGACGTAATGTATCACAACAAGACCCGATGTTTGATAGACTAGCAACTTTAGTAGTTGAGTTGAAGCAACAAGTCAACAAATTAGAAACGCGAGTTTCTAAGTTGGAGTCCCGCTGATAGGAAATTAACATGACAGCAAATACCAATCAAGCAGCAAGTTATGAAGGTGGATGTCATTGCGGTGCAGTGCGCTTTCGGGTGGTAGTTGATAATCACAAAGTTGATGATTGTAACTGTTCTATTTGTAGGAAGAAGGGCTTTTTACATTTAATTGTGCCGCAAGATAAATTCACTTTGTTGCAAGGAAAAGATTTGTTAAGCAACTACAGATTTAATACAGGAGTTGCTGAACATAAATTTTGCTCTGTTTGTGGAATTCATTCTTTTTATATTCCGCGCAGTCACCCCGATTGTATTGATGTGAATGTGCGGTGTCTTGATGGTGATGTGATGTCAAACTTTGAAATTGTCCCTTTTGATGGTGCAAATTGGGAAGATAATATTCATAAGTTGATTAATTAACTTTGTTTCAATAGCGTTTTTCTATTGAATGAATTATATTCAGTTTTGTAGGGTGTGTTATGCCGTAGGCTAACGCACCTAGAAACCTAGTAAGGTGTGTTATTGCTGAGGGTACGGCATCATCCCAGATTTTCGGTGCGTTAGGACGCTTCGTCCATAACGCACCCTACCAGATTCTTCTCAAAGGTCAGCTTCCGAACTTGAAACTTCAGCTTCCGAACACGAAACTTCGAGTTCCGAACTCGAAACTTCAGCTTCCGAACACGAAACTTCGAGTTCCGAACTCGAAAGGTCAGCTTCCGAACACGAAACTTCGAGTTCCGAACACGAAACTTCAGCCTTTTATCTCGAAACTTCGAGTTCCGAACTCGAAACTTCAGCCTTTTATCTCGAAACTTCGAGTTCCGAACTCGAAACTTCAGCTTCCGAACTCGAAACTTCGAGTTCAGAACTCGAAACGTGAAAAAATAAGTGCGATCGCTACTTCAATTTTACATTCTTAAGATATTACACTTGACACAAAGCAAGTAACGTGTATATGCTTTACCCCAGCGTTAACATTCCTGCGGTCAAATCTGCTGCCAATCGCTTTATCTGCAACCAACGTACACCCAAGAGGATATCTTGCAGTTCATCTCCTCCTAAAACTTCAATGATGAACTCTTCTCCATCTAAAAGTACAGTTCCCTCATAAAGATTAAACCGTGTTTCCCCCCGTGCAGTTAACATATTCCGTTGTTCATTAATCTTAAGAGTCCATCCCAGAGTTAAAGCATCTTGGTTGTCAATTGCTAGCCAACCCGTAAAACCCGTATCCAGTAACGTATTAACTGGGATAACATCTTTATCAGCACTAATCAAACTAATTTCAAAGATTAACTCACCCTCATTATTAAATTCACCTGAAATCATATTGTGCCGCAAGTCCCGCTTTCATTAAGACGCATAATTAAGCGCATTTTATCAGGATGTTTTTCAAAAGCTTTTGCTCTAGCAACATTTTCATCTGCATCAATAAAATAATCTCCGCTTTCTGGCTCAATTACAATAAACCAGTTGTAGTGGTCTGAGATCAATTCTGGTTGAACTTTGTCAAAAATCATACGACAACGCTGAGAAAATAATTCATCTTCAGTTTTACGTCGTGCTTTCTCTTCCGGTGAGAGTTGATTTTCTGGGAATACTCGTCCTCGACGCGGGGTGCGATTAGAAGATAGTATCATGTTTTTTACTAGCCTTTAAATAAAGTAGTCGTTTACTTGCTGTGATAGATTGATTTTATCTAAGACGAGTGCATGAAAAAAAGCGATGCCGGGTACGGCAACGCTTCGCGATCGCAGCTAGAAACATTTCACGGGTGCGATCGCATTTACCCTAACGTCAGCACTCCTGCGGGAAAGTCTGCTACCAATCGCTTTGTCTGCAACCAACGTACACCCAAGAGGATATCTTGCAGTTCATCTCCTCCCAATGCTGGAATTGCAAACTCCTCTTCATCTAAAAACACGCTTCCTTGATAAAGATTAAATTGTACTTCGCCTCTTGCCGTTCGCATTTCTTCTTGCTGACTTTCTTTTAGCCATCCCAAACTAAAAGCATCTTGATTTTCAATCGCCAGCCAACCAGTAAATCCTGTATCTAGAAGCGCCTGGACTGGAATTATATCACTATCAGCAGAAATTAAACCGATTTCAAAAATTAACTCACCCTGGCTGTTAAATTCTCCATAAATCATATTTTGCCACAGGCTCCAGTCTCATTAATTCGCATCATCAAACGCATAGTATCACCAAATTGCTCGCGAGCTTTCTGTCTGGCAACATTTTCATCAACTTCAATAAAATAATCTCCGCTTTCTGGCTCAATCACTATAAACCAGTTGTAGTGGTCTGAGATCAATTCTGGTTGAACTTTGTCAAAAATCATACGACAACGCTGAGAAAATAATTCATCTTCAGTTTTACGTCGTGCTTTCTCTTCCGGTGATAGTTGGTTTTCGGGGAATACTCGTCCTCGACGCGGGGTGCGATTAGAAGATAGTGTCATATTTTTTACTAGCTTTGACAAAGAAGTAATTTGCTTGTTGTTATAAGTTGTTAGACTTACGCACCCACTAAAGCCTTGTAGGGGCAATTCATGAATTGCCCCTACCTAAATTCAAGCTTTGACGACATGAGTGCGTAAGTCCTAAGTTGATTTTATCTAAGATGAGTGCATGAAAAAAAGCGATCGCTTGGGAAACATCTCACGGGTGCGATCGCATTTACCCTAACGTCAGCACTCCTGCGGTCAAATCTGCTACCAGTCGCTTTGTCTGCAACCAACGTACACCCAAGAGGATATCTTGCAGTTCATCTCCTCCTAATGCTGGAATTGCAAACTCTTCTTCATCTAAAAGCACGCTTGCCTGATAAAGATTAAAACGTGCTTCGCCTCTTGCCGTCTGCATTCTACTAGGATTAATGTCAACAAGCCATCCCAAACTCAAAGCATCTTGGTTGTCAATTGCCAGCCAACCAGTAAATCCTGTATCTAGAAGCGCCTGGACTGGAATTATATCACCATCAGCAGCAATTAAACCAATTTCAAAAATTAACTCACCCTGAGTGTTAAATTCTCCGTAAATCATATTCTGCCGCAGGTTCCAGTTTCATTGATGCGGAGAATCAAACATAATTTATTAGGGTGTTTTTCATGTGCCTTTTGTCTGACAACCATTTCATCTGGATCGATGAAATACTCACCGCTATCTGGTTCAATAAATATAAACCAATCGTAGTGTTCTTTGATTAACTCTGGTTGTACTTGCTCAAAAATTACTTGACAACGCTGATTAAACTCTTCCCACTCAGCTTGACGTTTGATTTTCTCTTCGGTTGAGAGTCGGTTTTCTGGGAATACTCGTCCTCGACGCGGGGTGCGATTAGAAGATAGTGTCATGTTTTTTACTAGCTTTCACAAACAAGTAATTTGCTTGTTGTTATAAGTTGATTTTATCAACAGACGAGTGCATGAAAAAAAGCGATCGCCTGAGAAATCCCCAAGCGATCGCAGCTATTATTTAATTACTGACAAAAATTAACCAGCAACAGGTTCTAACAACTTGATATTCGAGAAGATAAATTCTTGAGTTGAAAGTTTTCCTTCTGTTTCGGTGCGAATTTCGCGACGATTGAGGATGAAATAGTTATCAACCTTTTCATACTCATCTGTAAATTCGCTTCTACCGCCTCTTTGTTCGCCCGTTTTCGGGTCGTGGTATACAGAGTCATAAGTGTGGGATAAATAGCCTTCACCAGTATCGTGACTGCTGAAAGTATTAATCGTGACAACAATGTTGTGGATATGACGGTGAACCATACACACTTCATTATTGCGGATTTTGTATCCATCGCCTTGAGACTTACCACCGACGAAAATCTCCACAGCACCAGTAGAGTCAGTGTCACCATAGCTGAAAGTATTCGCGCTGTGGACATCTTCAAAACTGCGACGGACGCGATGAATTGCTATTTCCCAAGCTTGATTGTGAATAATTTTCAGTGCTTGCTCATCTTCGACATCAGACACTTCAGCCTTGAGATCGGCATTAACGCGAACTTTACCAGTAATTACCTTATCATCCTCCTTATAGGTGATATCTGCGGTATAACCGGGAAAATTCTTATCCCAAGTGTAACGGTTTTCATAAGCAGCCCGGAGAAGTTCTTGGGCAGAAATTTGTGTAACTGTCATGTGCGTGTCCTATGGCTACTAGTTATCTTAACGTTTTACCTTTGCTGGTATTAGCATAGAAGTAATTATGGAGCCTTGCCTAGTCCCCAACTGGGTACACTTATGCCTAATTCTCTTCATAGCGTATTTCATGCGATCGCCAGCGCCCAAAACGAGCAAGAACTAAATAATGCCGTCATGGACACAGTTGGCGAACATTTTGGCGTGCAACGTTGGGGTATTTATCTGCTTGATGACCGCACAGCAAAGGATGGCATTCAAGATATCCCGGATGTGTGTATAGAAAGCAACCCTATTGGACGCTACGTCGTCGAGCGTCATGCACCGACTCACGAACAATTAATATTATCCCCAACCAGCTGGAAACAACTTTGCCCGCGTCAAGACCACGAACATGTGATGACCGGTCCAATTATTTGCGATGGTCGTCTGATCGGCACCCTCAACCTTGCCCGTTTTAGCGGAAATCCTGCCTTTGATGCCAACGATTTAGCCGACCTGAGCGCCTTGTGCTTGCATTTGTCCGCAAAACTAGCAACTTTACGCAGCAAATCAGTAACATTTAATTCTCAGTTAGCAAGTAAGCTGACACCGCGAGAATTAGAAATAGCTGAATTAGTCGCGCAGGGTTTAACTAATGCGGAAATTGGCGGAAAACTTTGGATTAGCCAAAATTCAGTCAAGCAAGCTTTGAAGCGGATGTTTCGCAAGCTAGAAGTTTCAGCACGGGCAGAAATGGTAGCGAAATTACAGGAGGTGCTGAATTGATATGCCTGGCGACTAAAGTCGCGGCTATACGAACAAAGTCCGCAAAGGCGGACTTAATGCCTAAAAGTCCGCAAAGGCGGACTTCGTTCTTGTAGCCTCAGACTTCAGTCTGCAATTGATGAGTGCTGAAGTGCGATCGCCTGAGTCTGTGCTTTTGATGCTTGTATTAATTCCTCTCCAAATTTCTTCACTTGCTGCACTAAAACATCTCCGGCATTTTCTGGAGAACCAGCGTTAAAAGGTGGTGCGGGATTATACTCCAAAAGCAGCTGAATCATCTTAGCTGTTTCCTCGCCGCAGAGTGTCGCAGCAATTACCAATCCAAAGTCAATTCCAGCAGTAACACCACCACCTGTAATGCGGTTGCGGTCAATCACTACTCTTTCATTTCCTACCTCAACACCTAACATCCCCAATTGGTCGCGAAATGCCCAATGACAAGCAGCGCGGTAGCCTTGAAGCAGTCCGGCAGCAGCTAAAATTAAAGAGCCTGTACAGACCGATGTGATATATTTGGCTGTTTGTCCCTGCTGCTGAAGAAATTTCAGCACCTCAGTATCCCCCATCATCTCTACTTGTCCCGGTCCACCGGGAACGCATAAAACATCTAAAGCTGGACAATCATCAAAAGTCGCAGTCGGCAAAATTGTCATTTTTTCACTGCTTGTGACTGCTGCTAAAGTCTTCCACAACAGATGCACGCGAGTATTAGGCATAAAGGTAAAAACTTGATGCGGTCCAGTTAAATCAAGCTGAGTCATGCCAGGGTACATTAACAAACCAATATTGTATTCTGGGTTAGTCATATTCGTTATTTCTCAATGCTTTTCCTAACTCACATCTTGCACCAAAGTATTCATACTGATTTTTTACGTTTTTAATAAACATATATTTTTCTCAACAACCCGAAAAATAGGTATTCCTAGCCTGCGTAGGCCTAAGTACAGGACAAAAAGAAGTTAAAACGAGTCGAGAAAAGGGTTTCATGTAAATAGAGTAAAAATTGAAATGAAACCCTATGTCCGAGTTTAGTAGATTGCGTCCAATTCTGGGAAAGCATTTTCAGTGGCATGGTGCCCGATTAACATTTTTGGCACAATTTTTGGTGTCAGTAATTCGAGTACGTAGTGTCAACTTGTCTGAATTGTCAACTGCTTTTGTTGGAAAAACACTTCAGGCATCAAACTACAAACGACTACAGCGATTTTTTCGAGAGTTTCGCCTTGATTACGCAGAGTTTGCGTACAGTATTGCAGCTTGGGTAGGGATAAAAGAAGATTGGGTACTGGTACTAGACAGAACACAGTGGGAGTTTGGTAATCAAATGCATAACGTTTTAATGCTCGCTATTGCTTATAAAGGTGTAGCGATTCCATTGTTATGGACATTGCTAGCAAACCGCTCGAACAGTTATTCTTATCAGCGAAAAGCATTACTGCATCGCTTCAAACGTATCTTTCCTAACCAAGGAATTGCTTATCTGACCGCAGACAGGGAATTTATCGGCAAAGATTGGTTAAGCTATTTATGCGATCGCCACATTCGTTTTTGTATTCGTATTCGTGAATGCGATCATTTGTATGATGGACAACGCTCACTTTCACCTCGTATCCTATTTGCTAATTTACAAGCAGGAGAAATACAAGTTCTATCAAAGCGTAGACGCGTAGGTGGAGTTTGGGTGTTTGTAGTAGCTACGCGCCTCAAAGATGGTAAACTCCTTGTTATTATTACATCTGAGCAACATAATTCAGTTTTGCTTGACTATGCTTGTCGGTGGCAGATTGAAACTTTGTTTGGTTGCTTAAAATCCCGTGGCTTCAATCTTGAGGCGACTCACATCTCTCGTCGAGATCGCCTAAGTAAGATGCTTGCCTTGTTGACGATCGCTTTGATGTGGTCACTACATACTGGTGAATGGCAACACCAGCAACAAAAATTACCTCTCAAAAAACATGGTCGTCCTCCCCTTAGCCTTTTTCGACTTGGTTTAGATTTTTTACGTCGTGCTTTATTTAATCTTGATGCTCAACCTATACTGTTTCGACAATCTCTGAGTTTTTTGTCCTGTACTTAGGCGTAGGCAGGCTTTGTTCGTATAGCCTCACCCTTCTAGGGTGTAGGTGCAAGATATCAGCTAAAGCTAGAGTAATATTGATGACTTTGCCTTGCCTAGTCCTCGAAAGAGTACATTCAAGCCTTAAAAAGATTGTTTCGCAAGCTGGAAGTATCAAATCGTGCGGCAATGGTAGCGAAATTGCAGGATATTTTTGTTTCTGTTGAACGAGGGACTAGGGATTAGAGACTGGGGACTGGAAAGATTTAGATCGGGATTGGTGTCGCGAATCAAATCTGGAAAAAATAAAAAGGGCTTACGCACGCATAATAATTTTTTGTGACATTTTTAGCTTGCCAACTACCACTTGATTTTGCTAAATTGACCAAGTTGAAGCTAACATGTTAGTTTTCAAATCTCAAGGCTAATCTTCAGGTGTTGCAGCAACTACTAAACAAAAGTAAAAGCGAGTTTGAGTTATCGGGTGATGTCACGCTAGCCAGTGCAACATCCCAGTTATTCAGTTCCCTAGAAAATCAGATACATGAAACAAACGCAATTGTGGTCTGTTGTCACTTTGTCAACAACTGTTTTGGGGCTACCGTCAGTTGGTCGTGCTGCAACAACCAACGGAAATTCTACCACTCCCGGCGAGACAGCTTCTGGTGATGCGATGAATGTGAAAAAATCCCAATCTTTAAGGGAAAAACTAACCTCGCGTGGTATAGTTACTGAAATTCATGCTCATAACTTAGCAGGTCGTCAGGCGGCAACGCTGTATATCCGCAATATTCCGTTTCTTACCTTTGTTAGTCAAGCGGATATCAGCAACCCAACAGAAAAAGCAAGTGCGATCGCTGCTAAAATCAATCAACTAATAACAGACAAAGTTGATGCTAGCCAAATTACAGTCAGTTGGAAAGCTGCCAGCTATATCATCAAAGTCAATGGTGAAGAACTGGTAGAAATCGATGGAGACACAACACGTTTACCAGATACAACCAATAACCTCTCACAAGATGCGTTGCAAGCCACCAATCGCTTGCGGAGACTAATCGATGTCACTCATGCCTTAAACCAAATTAATAGTATCCCACTTCCACCCCAAGAACCGATTAAACAGCCGCAGCAGGTGAAAAAGCCACCACAGCAAAATACTGGTGGGCAAGTGCAAGCCACCTCTAAAGGCATGGCATCGTATTACAGCTATGAAGGTGGTAATCGGACTGCAACTGGTGAGAGATTTAATCCTCAAGGATTCACCGCAGCCCATCGCAGCTTGCCTTTTGGTACACTAGTTCGTGTCACCAACACTGGCAATGGTCGTTCTGTAGTCGTGCGAATAAATGACCGAGGTCCATTTATACGCGGTCGAGTAATTGACCTTTCTCTGGGTGCGGCAAGAGAATTAGGAATGATTAGCAGTGGTGTTGCCGCAGTGAAATTAGAAATTTTGAGTAATTAATCCTCACCGACACCTTAAAAGGTGTCACAGGCTTATAGCCTGTCTGACTCACCAAGCCCCGTTGGGGCGGGGTGTGGGGTTGCACATTCGTGATAGCCCCAACAACCGCCTTCGTCAGAAGCCCCGTCTTTTAAGACGATTGCGTTGGTCGGGCATCCTCGCCCCGAAGGGTGTCGTCTCCCCCCCTACACCCTACCCCCTACACCCCACACCCTTCTTCTTGACCAAATCCGCCACCACCTGGGGTTTCAATCACAAAAACATCCCCAGGTTGCATTTCTACCGTTGCTGTGCTATCTAAATTCTCTTGAGTTCCATTCTGACGTAATATCCAGTTGCGTCCTACCAGTCCGGCTTCTCCACCATTTAAGCCAAAGGGACGAACTAATCGATGTCCGGAGAGAATATTAGCTGTCATCGGTTCGAGAAACTTGATACGGCGAATCACTCCATTTCCGCCCGAATGTTTTCCTTTACCGCCGCTATCACAACGAAGACTAAAACTTTCTAAAAGTACAGGATAGCGGGTTTCTAAGACTTCTGGATCGGTGAGGCGGGAGTTTGTCATGTGAGTTTGGACACCATCAGTACCATCAAAATCAATTCCTGCGCCGGAACCGCCGCAAATGGTTTCATAATATTGATAGCGATCGCTTCCAAAAGTAAAATTATTCATCGTTCCCGCAGATGCAGCCATCACCCCCAAAGCACCATATAAAGCATCAACAATAGTTTGCGAAGTCTCCACATTACCCGCGACTACTGCTGCTGGATAAGTTGGATTCAGCATACAGCCAGAAGGGATAATAATTTCTAGAGGATTAAGACACCCCGCATTCAGAGGAATATTATCATCAACTAGAGTCCGGAAGACATATAAAACAGCGGCTTGAGTTACAGCTTTAGGAGCGTTAAAGTTACTATTTAGCTGCTTTGAAGTGCCTGTAAAATCAATTTTGGCAGTGCGATTTGTTTTGTCAATTGTTACTTTCACTTGAATTTGTGCTTGGCTATCCATTTCATAGGTAAATTCGCCATCTTTTAAAACATCAATCGCTCGTCTAACTGCTTCCTCTGCATTATCTTGCACAAATTTCATGTAAGTTTGCACTGTCTCCAGCCCATATTGTGAGATTATTTTACGCAGTTCTTGCACTCCTCTTTCATTGGCAGCAATTTGTGCTTTGAAATCAGCTATATTTTGGTCAGGGTTACGAGCCGGATAAATATGATTTAAAAGATGCTGTCTAACTAATCTTTCTTGAAAATTACCTTCTTCAACCAAAAGAAAATTATCAAATAAAATTCCTTCTTCTTCTACCGTGGTACTGTGGGGAGGCATTGAACCGGGAGTAATTCCACCGATATCTGCTTGGTGTCCGCGAGAAGCAACGTAGAAAATAACTTGTTTTCCATCTTCGTCAAAAACCGGGGTAATTGCAGTTACATCAGGAAGATGCGTTCCCCCGTTGTATGGATTATTTGATAGATAGACATTTCCTGGTTTTAAAGTGTCGCCTTTATCGTTAATTAAACTGCGAACACTTTCACTCATTGAGCCTAAATGTACAGGAATGTGGGGGGCATTAGCAACTAATAATCCGGAAGAATCAAAAATAGCGCAGGAGAAATCTAAACGTTCTTTGATATTTACAGATGCTGCCGTGTTTTGCAGAACAATCCCCATTTGTTCGGCGATAAATTGATAAATATTTTTAAAAATTTCTAAGCGAACTGGGTCGGGTTGAGATGTTGTGTACATTTTTAGATTTTGTTTACTTTAAATGAGATAATTTTGAATTAATAAGTCTGACGTTTTAAAATTTGCTGCACAGAACCATACATTTCGCCTGTTAAAGCTTCAAGTTCATGCTCGATATCTTCCCAACGTCCAAGTTTACTCGTCCATCTTCCGTTAGATAATTGTCTGGCAGCGTAGGTTGGTTCACCATCAGAAGTAGCGTATATTGCTATCTTCTCAAAACCCGCTTCCAGTTCGGAATTATTGCAAAGTTCATATCCTAAACTTTTGTATGCTTGGATAAAAGCTGACATAGTTAATTCTGCTATTGCACTTTCTACCCAGTAATACATATTATCTGGGTCTATTGGACTCCACCAGCGGTCGTCCTCACCCGCAGCCCAAGCGAAACAATTATATGATGTACTTTGCTTGCTGGTTACGGAATATTCAGTGCGTGATAAGTTGGGAAACTTGTTTTCTTTATAGCTTTCCAACCTACCATCTGTACCCATTTGCTCTTCCCCATTCAATCCAAGCTTGAGCCATTTGCTTGAGTCTACCACGCTGTTCGGGCTTGACAGGATTTGCTCCCGTAATTGCACTTAAAGCCCAAAACCAATGATCTGGCTCGCGCTCTAGTTCGCGCATAATCAAAGGTACTACAGGTTGTCCTATTCCGATTATTCTTTGATAAGCAGGATGCATTGATATTTTGGAGGTAACGGAGAGCATTCCTGTCTCACGTCGCCATTGTTCCGCTAATTCTAAGAATGTAGTTTCTATTTCTGCGGTTTCAATGACCGGATAAAGGTAAGGTGACATTTAACTTCTATTTAGGTTTATTACAAGAGAACTGACATTGATAATTATCCCGCAAATACAGATGAAAATTGATGAATTAATCAATGTAAGCACTTTATTTAAGCACTCTCTGTACTTACTACTGTGAAAGCGAAATTTTGCACATTTCGCCTGTTGTAGAAAATCCTGCACGGGTGTAAATTCGCACTTCCTCTTCATGTGCTGCCATGAGAAATGCCAGCGTAACACCCGCGTCAAAAGCTTCTCGTACCAGTCGAGTTGTCAAGGCTCCTGCTATCCCCCGTCGGCGAAATGCAACACGCACACCGATACCAGCCACTTCTGTCGTTTGATTTCCCGGCACGGTACACACTCCAGCCCCCGCAGGTTCTTTGTTTGATGCTACACGAGCAAGTACGGCGATTTCACCTGCTCGCAGTCTATCGCGAAGACGTTTACCATCTTCGGGACTTGGTGCAGACTCTCCGTAAGCCTCGTTTTGCACCGTAACTGTAGCAAGCATCTGGGCATCAGAAACTGGTACGATTAATTCGATGTCTGGAGGAACGGGAAGCCATCGCTCTAAACCAGGAGTACAAGTCATCAGTGGCAAGCGTCCCTCAACGGTGAAACCAGCAGCTACCAGTGCCTCCTCCACAGCAGGTGCGAGTGTTGCAACGTACTCTAAACGCGGCTTTCGTCCGCGACTTTCATAGGCAGCGATTAAAGCGTTTACGTCGCTGAGTGACGGTGTGGCTGCGTCGTCGGGGATGGCATAGTTAAGAAAGGGATTGGCGCTATGGCGGTTGAAGGTAGCCAGGAATGGTCCGATTTGCTCTGTGTCACGTTGCTGGCTTGCCGCAAAGCGCAAATATGACTGAATGCGAGAGTCCATAAATAGCCTTTTTATTGTCAAATGAAAGCAATTGATGAAAAATAGCGTTTGTACATGGAGGTAGAATTATGACACTTTATTTAGACTCAGCAATTATATCTGAAGCTGAAGAAGCGAGCCTTATGGGCTGGGTGAAGGGTATTACGACAAATCCAACACTGTTGGCTCAAAGCGATTCCCCACCGGAAACCACGCTCAAAAAATTAATCCAATTGACGAATGGACCAGTGTTTTACCAGCTAATGGCAACTGATTTCGATCAAATGCTAACAGAAGGAAGGAAAGCTTCTGAGATTATTGGCTCCCAAACTGTGTTGAAGATTCCAGCAACATCAGTAGGATTTCAAGTGGTCGCACGTCTGTCTGTGTCTATTACTTGTTCGGTGACAGCGATTTATAGTGCTTCCCAGGCAGCAGTGGCACGGGAGGCGGGTGCTAAAATCGTAATAGCTTATGTAAATCGTGCTACCCGGTTGTTAGGTGACGGTATTGCCTTGGTGCGGGATATGGCAAGCGTACTCAGAGGTAGCGATACTGAGATTTTGGGTGCTAGTATCAAATCCCCTGAAGAAGCCGCTGCGTCGCTACAAGCCGGAGCGCATCATCTGACTCTACCCTTGGCTATGCTGAAAGCTATGGCTACCCACGAGCTTTCAGAAAAAACTGTTGAAGAATTTGCTAAAAACGGCATTGGCTTAAAGATTTAATGCTGACCGAGCAATTTTAGATTTGAGATTTTGGATTGGAAGTTGAACTTGCCCCATTCCAGTCTGTAATGGTTTATTAGAAGGTAACTGACATTGATAATTATCTTGCAAATACAGATGACATGTGATGAATTAATCAATCTTTACGCTCTAAAATTAGATGATTACGCTCAGTTAATCTCGCTTTCCATAATGGTTCAACTACAATCGTGCTAATTTTTTCGACAATAATTGCCGGTCCACTAATACTATCTTCCGGCTGTAAATCTTCTCGTCTATAAACGGGTGTATCATGCCATTTATCAGCGCTAAACATTCTAATCTCAACAGATGTGGGTATTTCATGTAGAGGACGCTTACGAGTAATTAAAGGTTCTTCGGGAGTATCCATTTTTTGAATTACTTCTACTGAAACAGATTCAACAATTAAGCTTTTCTCTAATTGAATAAAACCATAACGCGATTTATGCTCAACTTCAAACTCCTCCCGCATTCTCACCACATCCAAATCAAAATTTACAGCCAAAATGGAATTAGTCCCCTCATACTTCAAATTAACCTTTCTAACTAACTCCTCTTCATATCCGCGTACCTCTGCGCTTTCCTCTGTGTAACTCTGCGTTTCAAACTCTTCTCTTGCTTGAACTTCCAAACTCTTCATTAACTTCTGTAATTGCGGAATTGATGCTTGCGTTAAAGGCTGTTCTACTCCTTGTTCTCTAATCGCTCTAACATCAGCTAAACCCATTCCATAAGCAGAAAGAACTCCAGCATAAGGATGCAAAAATATCTTTTTCATCCCCAAAGTATCGGCTATTAAACAAGCAACTTGTGCCCCAGCACCGCCAAAACAACAAAGTACATATTGAGTTACATCATAACCTCTTTGGAGACTGATTTTTTTAATTGCGTTCGCCATGTTTTCGACAGCGATCGCTATAAATCCCGCTGCTACTTGTTCGGGTGTCCGAGCATTTTTTGTCACAGCTTCAATCTCTTGAGCTAATTCTGTAAACTTCTCAATCACAATATCTTTATCTAAAGGCAAATTACCATCTAATCCAAAGACAGAAGGAAAATATTGCGGGTGAATTTTGCCTAACATTACATTAGCATCTGTTACCGCTAAAGCTCCACCACGCCGGTAAGACGCAGGTCCAGGATTTGAACCAGCAGATTCGGGTCCGACACGATAACTAGAACCATCAAAAAATAAAATTGAACCTCCACCAGCCGCAATTGTATTAATTGCTAATACAGGAACTCGCATTCTCGCTCCCGCAATTTCTGTATTCAATTGTCGTTCATACTCTCCTTTATAGTGGGCAACATCTGTACTTGTTCCACCCATATCAAAGGTAATTATTGACTCAAATCCCGCTCTTTTGCTAGTTTGAACTGCGCCGACAATTCCCCCAGCAGGACCACTTAAAATGCTATCTTTGCCTTGAAATTGTTGGGCATCAGTTAAGCCTCCATCAGATTTCATAAACATTAATTTAACTTGGGGTAACTGACTGGATACAGAGTTAACGTAGCGACGCAGAATTGGAGTTAAATAAGCATCTACGACTGTTGTATCTCCTCGGCTGACCAATTTCATTAAACAACTAACTTGATGAGATACAGATATCTGTGTAAATCCGATTTCAAGCGCGAGTTGGGCAACTTGTTGTTCGTGGTGGGGATAGCGATCGCTGTGCATAAAAACTATGGCACAACTGCGAATTCCTGTATTATAAATCGTTTGTAAGTCGTTTTTTACTTGTTCTATATTTACAGGGGTTAATTCTTGACCATGAGCATCATATCGTTCATCAACTTCAATTACTTGCTCATAAAGCATCGTTGGTAAAATGATATGACGGGCAAAGATGTGAGGACGGTTTTGATAACCTATTCTTAAGGCATCTTTAAAGCCTTTAGTAATGAGAAGAACTAGGCGATCGCCTTTTCTTTCTAACAGTGCATTTGTGGCAACTGTTGTACCCATTTTGACTACTTCTATCGCTTCATTAGGAATGGGTTCGTTACCTGAAAGACCGATGATATCGCGAATGCCTTGAATTGCTGCATCTTGATATTGTTCGGGATTTTCTGAAAGTAATTTGTATACTATTACCCATTGCTGGTTAGGTAGGGGAACGATTAGAAAGCGTTCGGGATGTGTTGATAGTCTGTCTGCGATCGCTTGATTATTCGTAACAGCGACAATATCTGTGAATGTACCACCGCGATCGGCAAAAACTTTTAACATTGCTCGGTTTTTTTAATGGTCTATAAGTAGAGTAGCAGTCGGATGTGTGCTGTTTCTACTTCAGGTGTGATTATTAAAATTGAAAATACTTTCTTTGGGCAAGCTAATGGATGCGTATCTCCAAGGTTTTATGGCTAGTTTATTGGTAAGATAATATTGTGCCAATATTCTCACGCATCAGCGTAATTTATCGTGTCTGCAAAAGATATCTTCCATGATATTGTCAAAGCAGCTTTACAAAAAGATGGCTGGATAGTTAACAAAGACCCGTTATATTTGCGACTAGGTGACGACCAAATACGGATTGATTTAGGCGCGGAACGTTTAATTATTGCAGAACGGGAAAAAGAACAAATAGCTGTAGAGGTTAAAAGTTTTCTTGCACCTTCAGCACTAACAGAGTTTCACACAGCTTTAGGGCAGTTCCTCAATTATCGAGCGGTATTGCAAGTGAAACAACCCCACCGAAAGCTATACTTGGCAGTATCAGTAGATATCTACCAAAGTTTTTTTCGTCGAGATTTACCTCAACTAAGTATTCAACTTTACGAACTTAAAATAATTATATTCGACCCAGTTGCTGAGGTGATTGTGCAATGGATAAATTAAATAGTTACCGTCAATTCATTTGTCAGGTACTTAACGAATACGCGCAAATGAAACCTGGTAATGGCGACATTCAAGTTTATACTATTTTCGATATGTCAGGCGACCATTATCAAATTTTTCATGCAGGTTGGGATGGACATCAACGAATATTCGGGGCATTAATTCATATTGATTTAATAGAAAATAAAATTTGGATACAGTATGACGGTACTGAGACAGGAGTTGCAAATGATTTAGTGTCGTTGGGTGTTCCTAAACAAGATATTGTTTTGGCATATCATTCACCATTTATGCGGCAATTTGATGGTTTTGCAGTTGTGTAACGCGACTTTTGGCAATAAAGATATGTCTTTGGGATGCGATCGCACTCCTAGAATGCATTCATGTTGTATAGAAAACAGCGATAGTATCATAACTTGCCGATTATCCTTTAATTTTGCCCTAACTTTGTTTTGTTATCACCGGAATTTACGGCTATTTATATGTAATCATTAAAGACAGTATTTTTCCTGACGAGTGGCTATAAGCGGCAAAATGCCGGAAGCATGTCACGGAAAATTTCAGCGCCAAATGGTATCTACATAAACTCCTCGCATGAACAGTGGAACTCAAGTCAACAAAATCCTGATTTTGGCAGCAAGCCCGAAAGACATGAACAGAGTGCGTCTAGAGGAAGAGTTGCGTGACATCGAGGAAGTTTTACACAGAGCAAGAAACCGTGAGCAATTTGAAGTCAAGCTCAAGCTGGCAGTGCGCTCCAGAGATATTCGCCAAGCTTTGCTAGATTTTGAGCCACAGATTGTCCATTTTTCTGGACATGGAGAGGGAGAAGGCGGCTTGGTATTTGAAGATGTAACAGGAAAGGCGAAGCTAGTAGATGCAGAGGCTTTAGCAGAACTGTTTGATCTGTTCACCAAACACGTAAAATGTGTGGTACTCAATGCTTGTTATTCGGAGTTTCAAGCTAAAGCGATCGCGCAACATATAGATTATGTCATTGGCATGAGTCAGGCGATCGGCGATAGAGCCGCAATTGAATTTGCCGTTGGCTTTTACGATGGTTTGGGTGCCGGGAGAAGTTTTGAAGATGCCTATAAATTTGGTAAGAATGCTATCCACATAGCAAGTATTCCAGAGCATCTGACACCTAAACTGCTGAGAAAAAGCCAGTTGGGGACGGAAGGTGCAAATACAATCGTTAGTGTTGAACCTCTAACGTTAGAGTCTACTAGTTCCATATCTAATGTAAATGAACTATCCACGACAGTAGACTATACCCGTTTACGGAAGACTTTAGTAGAAGGTAAATGGAAGGAAGCGGATCTCGAAACCAAGGCGATAATACTTAGGTTATCTGGTCGAGAATCAGAGGGGTGGCTTCAAGCAGAAGATTGCAGAAAATTATCCTGTGAAGTCCTACGTGAAATAAATCAACTTTGGGTAGAACTCAGCAATCACCGATTCGGGTTTAGTGTACAGCTGGGTATTTGGCAAAGTCTCGGAGGAGCAAAGAATTCAGGTTATGACACTTTTAAATGTTTCGGCGATCGCGTTGGTTGGTCACAACAAGGAAACTGGAGAACTAAAGACAGCCTCATCTTTTCTTCAGATGCTGATTATGGACACCTACCGTATTGCAGAGAATGGTTATATAAGGGTTATCCTAATACGATTGTAAGTCGATTCACTGCTGTGATGTCCAAGCTTGAAGAGTGTGAGATTCAACCTATAACTAATTTTATTGAAGTAGATACAACTGCAAAGAGTATAAATGATAATGTGATTTCTGAACCGATAGACTACACTTGCTTGCAAGATTTGCTAGTAGCAAAAAAGTGGAAGGAAGCGGATCAAGAAACTGTGGCAGTTATGCTGAAAGTAGCAGGAAAAGAAAAGCAAGGCTGGCTTGATACTGAATCAATAAACAACTTTCCACGTAGTGATTTACGCATCATTGACCAACTTTGGATAAAACATAGCGATGGACGTTTTGGCTTAAGTGTGCAACAGCGCATTTGGGATAATGTAGGTAGAGACTACGAGAAGTTTGGCGATTGCGTTGGCTGGCGTAAAGGAATGTTGTGGAACAAACAATGGTTATATTATGGTCAACTCACCTTCAACCAAAGTGCCCCCCAAGGACATTTCCCAGCAGCCGGAGTTTTTCGTGATTTGGAATCGGGTAGGGGATTTTATTGGATATATATTCTCTCACGTCCAGACTTGTAAAGTCTAATCTTTGTCAAACGAAGGCACAGACAAAAAATGCAATTCCATAGATATTATTCATGATGCTGTCAAAAACGCTTTGATTAAGGATGGGTGGACAATTACAGCCGACCCTTACACAATTAAATATGAAGAGGTCAAGTTATTTGCCGATCTAGCCGCAGAACGGCAACTTTTAGCCGAACGCTCTGGACAAAAAATCGTTGTTGAAGTCAAAAGTTTTACTGGTGCATCGTTCATCCGAGACTTGGAGGAAGCTTTAGGTCAGTATATTATCTACCGGAACCTATTAACTGTAACAGCCCATGATTATGATTTATACTTGGCTATCAACGAGCGCACTTTCATTGGCTTTTTTCAACAAAAGGCGATTCAATTAATAGTCCAACAGAATCAAATGCGTTTAATTGTTGTAAACATTGCAAGTGAGGTAATTACGCAATGGATAGAATAGCTCACTACCGCACTCTAATTAAGAATATTTTGACAAAGTACGACCAATTAGCAACTAACCCACCGACATTTGGTGTAGAAACCCTGTTAGCCTTCGATGAAGAACGCGACCAGTATCTTTGGTTTCAGGTAGGTTGGACTCAGAAAGAACGGGTACGAGGAATTACAGTTCACATTCGTATGAAAGATAACAAAATTTGGATTGAGGAAGACTGGACAGAAGAAGGAATTGCCAATGCTTTAGTTGAAGCTGGTGTACCTAAAAGTGATATTGTCCTAGCATTTCATCCTCCAGAAGTGCGTTGTGATACTAATTTTGCACATTTTTAAATTTAAATTGGTAACTGATGCGATCGCCTGACTGACCCATAATATAATCCAGCAAGATTTTGAGAAGTCTAATAAAGAAAAGCGATCGCGCAACATATTGATTATGTCATTGGCATGAGTCAGGCGATCGGCGATAGAGCCGCAATTGAATTTGCCGTTGGTTTTTACAATGCTCTAGGTGCTGGGAAAAGTTTTGAAGATGTTTACAAACGATGATTCTGCTAAAGTCACTCAGACCAGAGATAGTTAGCAATCATTTTAATGGGAAACTTATCCAGATAGAAAGATAAAATTACTTAGTCAAGTAATGTTTTAGTTCTCCATTAGGCATTGTTGCACCGTTTAAGATAGTATTTTGAAAAATAGTGCCGTTTATATTTGCTCTAAGTAATATAGCTTGTTGCAAAATTGTTTTGGTTAAATTAGCTCTTGTTAAATTAGCTCCAACAAGATAACAATATGAAAGATTAGCTTCTGTAAAATTGGCTTCTTTTAAATCTGCTTCAGTTAAATCAGACTGAAAAAGGAAAGCTTTTTTTAAATTAGCTCCTTGAAGATTTGTTTCTCTTAAATTTGATTGTTCAAGTCTTGCTTCTTGAAAGTTTGCTCCTTGAAGATTGGCACCAGATAAATATACTTGTCCAAGTTTTGCTTTTATAAGACTGGCTCCTTGGAGATTAGATTGTTGAAGGATGCTACTAACAAGATCAGCCCCATTAAGATTAGCCCTACTAAGGTTTACTTTCAAAAGATTTGTATTCGATAAATCTGCTTTTTGAAGATTGGCTCCTTGAAGATTGGCTTTACTGACATAAGCCTGGTTTAAATCAGCATTTGATAAATCAGCACCCGATAAATCAGCACCCGATAAATCAGCACTTGTTAAATTAGCACCCGATAAATTAGCATTTTTAAGATTTGCTCTAAATAAAAAAGCTTGTTGAAGTTTAGTTTTTTGAAGATTAGCTCCCTGAAGGTTTGCTTCACCAAGATAAGCAAGATTTAAATTTTTATTTGATAAATCAGCATTCGACAAATCACATCTAGAACAATTATTTGTTTTGAGTAACTGTTCCAAATGCTGAGGATTGGCAGCAAATACAGGCAAGGAGATTAATACATTAACCAATAGAAAAGAACCTAAGAAAGCTTGCTTCATAAAGTTGCAGAAATTATTTGTATCATATTTAATATGAAAATTATATTATTTGAGAAAATTTAATAATTATTTAAAATCTTTATCAAAAACAAAAGCAACGCATTAGAAGTGACAGTGTAATATGTGAACAGTTGACAGGTGTAACCCCAAGGCTTACGATAAAAATTGATTAAAACGTTTAAGCATAAAGGATTAAGAAATCTTTTTGAGAATGATGATAGAAGTGGTGTGCAACCTAAACACGCAGAAAAATTGTTAGATATTCTTGATAGACTTGACGCTGCAATTGATATTGAGGATATGAGATACCCAGCTTCTAAGCTTCACCAGTTAAAAGGTAATCGAAAAAGTGAATGGTCAATCTTCTGTATCAGGAAATTGGCGCCTTACTTTTGAATTTGAAAACGGTAATGCTTACGTTGTTAATTACGAAGATTATCACTAGGTAATTAATTATGATGACTAAAAGAAAACCAAGACACCCCGGTGCTTTGATTAAACGTCAATATCTAGAACCTTTAGAAATGAGTAATACTCAGCTTGCTGAGATTTTAGGTGTTTCACGTAAAACAGTTTCCGAAATTGTTAACGAACAAGCTAGCGTCTCCCCTCTTATGGCTCTACGTTTAGCAAAAGCTTTTCAAACAACCCCAGAACTTTGGTTAAATCTACAGCAAAAATATGACCTTTGGAATGCTGTACAAGAGTCTGAAATATTAAGTAAAATAACACCTATCAATTTAGAGGCTTGCTAAATAGTCATTTTTAATAACCTTATAACTCCCCACACGAGCGGGTTTTTCATTGTCCCAATCTTAAAAATGTCGGGAAATATAGCTAGAATGACGCATGATTACAACCCATAAAGCTATTATGCTAAACTATGACTTTCATTGTTCAGGCTTGCAAATCAGCCCGCAGATCATCAAGCGTACCACGTTTAGCTGTATCTGTTCTGACTGCTTCTTTGCGTTTGTGCTGCATTTCTAGCAATTTTTACCCTCACCATCATTCCCGTCGGCTTTTTCACTATAATAAGCACAACGCAATTACACACGGAAAAATGGAAAAACTTGATCGCATCACGGTTAATCCTAACGTTTGCTTGGGGCAACCGACGATTCGGGGGATGCGAATCACTGTCAGCGTCATCCTCAAAATGCTAGCGAGTGATAAGTCCGTGGCAGAAATATTAGAAGCGTATCCAGAACTTGAAGCCGAAGATGTCCAGCAAGCAATCAAATACGCTGCGTGGGTTGTTTCCGATCAAATTCAGATAGTCCCAAGCGCTTGAAGAACACTAAAATTCCAATGGATTTTCCTTTTTCTCTAGTTCTTCTTTCATAGCTCATAATTCTCCAGCAAGCCGTAAAGCATTTCCAACTAGAGACGCTGAAATGCGAAAATCCGCTTGTGATAATGCAGTTAGTAGTGGCTTAATCTCAGCAATCACACCCTTTTGTTTAGCGCGTAGCAGCATTCCTACAGTACCGATTACTTTTAAATTAAGTTGTTGAGCAATACGCCGAGCATTTCTATCATCAAGGATGATCAAGACATCTCCTAATTCCATTGCTAGTGCTATTGCTTCAGCTTCTCCATCATCTACTTGAGTTTTCAGCTCCCGCAACAACTGCTATATTTTGAACAGCTCTTACTTTCAGCCAATCTGCGGATAAGCCGACTTCAGCCTGTACAGCTAACGGTATCATGACAGTGGAGAATACTTCAGGCAGTATATCTAATCGTCCAATACGCTCTAACCCAATCAGGCATGTACTGTTAGTAACTGTCTGTTCGCTCAAAAACTGATCTCCCGTTCTAATTCCTCAGCCGGATAGTCGATTACCGGAACCCCCATCTTGCCTAATAATTCTATAAATGTTTTTTTAGAAAAACCTGCTAACTTTGCAGCTTGTCCGAGTGATAGTTTTCCAGTTTCAAATAGTTTAACACTAAGCAGTAATCGTGCTTCTTCAATGGAAATATTTGAGGGTAGTTCTACAGTTAGTTGATTCATATATGCTTTGCCTAACTAAAAAATTTGCCTTTTTAATTTATACATTTTATTACTCAGTAATCTCCTCTAACTTATCTAGAGCATCTTGTAGTGCTTGACGGCAAAACTCTGGGTAGTTATCAATAACTTTGATTTTTTCAGCCATTGACTTAGTAACCCTGATAGCGATTCTCTCTGTTAAAGGTTCATCCCTACTAGTGGTAAATTGATGTTTTTTTAAATAAGGCTTTTCCTCACGATTAGGCATTTTAAGTTTTATTAAAATTCATATATCGCTAGGCAACAAGCGATAATAATTAGTTTGGTGGCTACCGACTGTCCAGGGAGATAGCCACCAAATCCATTAATCAATATCAACCAATGGACAATTCCATGTTTACACGTTCTGAACTGGAAATCAAAACACTCAAACAGTTAAAAGATTTAGCTAGTCGTTACGGCATTAAGGCAACAGGCAATCCAGCGTACAAAACCTCTTGGATTACGTCCTTAATGGCTTTTCCAGTGCTAGCGATTCAACAAGTCAAGGAAGGGAGAGGATTAAAAAGTCCCACCTTTGTAAGCTTTCAAGCGTTGGGTACTGCACTCGATGAAATGGAAACTCCCACTCTTGAGCAAACCGCACTGATTAAAATCACATTCAACTACCCCGTCCTGCCCTTCGGGTCTGAGGACGGGGATTGTTAAGAACAAACTTAGCAACGTAAGTGTTGAATAGCCCACTGAGACTAATTACGGTTAAAGACTTCCAAGTGCTTCCCCAGCTTGGACATCCTCTAAGACTATTTGTTTAGTCGTTGCGTTACGGCAAGCCATCTGTAATTGGTTGGGCGAGGGGACTAATAACTTTACTCGAAGGATTATCTCTTTATGCGAGTATCAGTTTTGTCAAAGCGCGGATTACCTTTAATGCCAACTAAACCCAGCAGAGCGCGTCGTTGGTTAAAAGAAGGAAAAGCGCGAGTTGTTTACAACGATTTAGGAATCTTTCAGATCCAACTAACCAAGTACGCCAAGGAAGAAACCCAGCCCATAGTTGTTGGAGTAGATCCAGGCAAATTGGTGCGAATCGTTGGCTAGAAACTAAAGCCCACATGGACTTGGAGGATTAGCCGCAAGGTACAGAACCTTGACAACTGAATGACCATGTAGGTGAGAGTCA
>NZ_JBPAOH010000085.1:0-33536 GCF_050875635.1 Tolypothrix sp. VBCCA 56010 | reverse complement strand
TTTTGCTTATAATATAAAAGCTGTCGTTACTAACGTTGAAGCTGTCGTGATGAAAATCGAAGCTGTCGTTACTAACGTTGAAGCTGTCGTGATGAAAATCGAAGCTGTCGTTACTAACGTTGAAGCTGTCGTGATGAAAATCGAATCTGTCGTTACTAACGTTAAAGCTGTCGTGATGAAAATTCAAGCTGTCGTTACGACACAAGAATAAAACACTGTGTTGTGCGATCGCCTACTTGATAATAAAAGTGCGATCGCGAAGTGACCTGAAAGAGTATCGCTCCCCCTCTCCCCCTCTCCCCCTCTCTCCTACTCGCCCCGTAATTTATTCAACTCTTCTTGTGTAAACGGATTCTTACCCGCCCTTAAGTCTTTCACCCAATTTTGCCGTTGTGCTTTCCCCTCAACATCTTCAGTTAATTTAATATAAACTTCAAAGTCTTTAATAGCACCTTTAGTATCGCCAGTTAGCGCCCTCGCCAAACCGCGACTATCAAGGATATCGCCATCAGTGGGTGCAAGGGATACTGCTTTTTCACAGGCATCTTTGACTACATCCTGAGCATGACCGCGCAGGCTACCATACCAACAAAGACTGTTCCAAGAATTAGCGAGAATTTCTTTTGATGGCTGTAGTTTTTCAATTTCTGTATAAAGTGCAACAGCTTTCGGAAAATCACCCTGCTTTAAATACTCCTCGGCTTTGGAAGTTAAAGCGGTTGCAGCTAGACTTTTAGCTACAACTTCTGGGTTATTTTGCACACCTTCAGTATCTGGATCGAGGTCGATTTTCGGGTCGAGTCGCAGTGCTTGTTTAAATTTGGCAACTCCACCGTCAAAATCGCCATTGTTTGCTAATTCTGTGCCTTGAGTAACATCTGCTGTTGCAGCCAGACTTTTAGCTACAGCTTCTGGGTTATTTTGCACACCTTCAGTATCTGGATCGAGGTCGATTTTCGAGTCGAGTTGCACTGCTTGTTTAAACTTGGCAACTCCACCAGAAATATCACCTTTGTTTGCTAATTCTCTGGCTTGATTAACATTTGCTGCTGCTACAAGCTTGTTGGCAGTAGCTTCTGGGTTATGCTGTATACTTTCGGTGTATGGATCTAAGTCGATATTGGGGTCAAGTTGCAGTGCTTGTTTCAACTTGGCGACTGTAGCAGAAAGATCGCTATTGTTTGCTAATTCTCTGGCTTGAGTAACATATTCTGATGCTAAAAGCTTGTTGGCAACAGTTTGAGGGTTGTTGTCTTTAACTTCTGCATCTGGATCTAGAATTATTTTGGAGTCAAGTTGCAGTGCTTGTTTAAAGTTGGCGATCGCATCCGCAATTTTACCTTTTTTTGCTAATTCTCTGCCTGCAAACGCTAATGTCAGAGATTTGGCTCTGACTTCTGGATTAATCTCTAATTTCGGGTTCCATTCTTTGGCTGTTTTAAATTTGGCAACTGCATCGTCAAAATTACCCTCATTGCCTAGCTTCTCACCTTGGGCAATCATCGCCGGAACTGCTGCCAACAAGATAGATTTATTTTGGCAAACTTTTAGCTCTGACAAAGTGTTTGGATGGATAATGAGATAATTTTGTAATCGATTACAGCCTTGAGAGAGTAAATTATCTATATCTAAATTCCAAAGTTTAATGGTGTTGTCAGCACTTCCAGAAGCGAGGGTTTTGCCATCAGCATTAAAGGCAACACTGTTAACTGAGTCGGAATGTCCCGTAAGGGTGCGAAACTTGCCAGTGTTAGTGTCCCAGAGATTGATCGTGTTGTCAGCACTTCCAGAAGCGAGAATTTTGCCATCAGGACTAAAGGCGATGCTGGTAATTGTATTAGTATGTCTGTTGAAAGTGCGAATTTCTCTGCCAGTGTTGATGTCCCACAGTTTGATCGTGTTGTCAGCACTTCCAGAAGCGAGAATTTTGCCGTCAGGACTAAAGACGACGCTGGTAACTGAGTTGGAATGTCCGGTAAGGGTGAGAGTTACTTTGCCAGTGTTGATGTCCCACAGTTTGATGGTTTTGTCATTACTTGTAGAAGCAAGAATTTTGCCGTCACGACTAAAAACGACACTCGAAACATAAGAATCTCCCGTCAGGGTGCGAGTTACTTTGCCAGTGTTGATGTCCCACAGTTTGATGGTTTTGTCATTACTTGTAGAAGCAAGGGTTTTGCCGTCAGGACTAAAAACGACGCTCAAAACTAAGGAAGAATCTCCCCTGAGGGTACGAAATTTGTCAGCATTGATGTCCCAAAGTTTGATGGTTTCGTCATAACTTGTAAAGGCGAGGGTTTTGCCGTCAGGACTAAAGGCGATGCTGTTAACTGAGAAGGTATTTCTGTTGAAGGTGCGAATTAGTTTATTAGTAGTGGCATCCCAAAGTTTGATGTTGGTGTCATCACTTGCAGAGGCGAGGGTTTTGCCGTCAGGAGTGAAGGCAACACCATTAACAGTAGAGGAATGTCCTTTAAGGGTGCGAACTTTGCCAGTGGTAGTGGTGTCCCAGAGTTTAATGGTGCTGTCACCACTTGCAGAGGCGAGGGTTTTGCCGTCAGGACTAAAAGCGACACTACTAACTAACTCGGAATGTCCAGCGAGGGTGCGAATTAATTTGCCAGTGTTAATGTCCCAGAGTTTGATGGTTTTGTCATTACTTCTAGAAGCGAGAATTTTGCCCTCAGGACTAAAAGCAACGCTCAAAACGAAAGAAGAATTTGCCTTAATAGTGCGAATTACTTTACCAGTGCTGGTGTCCCACAGTTTGATGTCGCCGTCAGAACTTCCAGAGGCAAGGGTTTTGCCGTCAGGACTAAAAGCGACGCTTCGGACACGGAAAGAACTTACCGTCAGGGTGCGGATTTGTTTACCAGTAGTGGTGTTCCACAGTTTAATGGTTTTGTCAGAACTTCCAGAGGCAAGGGTTTTGCCGTCAGGACTAAAAGCGACACTACTAACTAACTCGAAATGTCCCGTAAGGGTGCGAATTAATTTGCCAGTGTTGATGTTCCAGAGTTTAATGGTTTTGTCATAACTTCCAGAGGCGAGAATTTTGCCGTCAGGACTAAAAGCGACACTACTAACTAACTCGGAATGTCCCGTAAGGGTGCGAATTTCTTTACCAGTGTTGATGTTCCACAGTTTAATGGTTTTGTCAGAACTTCCAGAAGCGAGAATTTTGCCGTCAGGACTAAAAGCGACGCTTCTAACTGAGTCGGTATGTCCCGTGAGGGTGCGAATTACTTTACCAGTAGCGGTGTCCCACAGTTTAATGGTTTTGTCAGAACTTCCAGAAGCGAGAATTTTGCCGTCAGGACTAAAAGCGACGCTGGTAACACTAGAAGAATGTTCTTCCAATGAATTTTTTTCTTGAATCTCCGCCAGAATATCTTGGATTCTCACTATCGGACTAAAGGCAGGATAATCAACAATAGAATGCTTTTCTTTAACTAAATGCTTCAGGGTTTGCCCTGCCTGCATCGCTATCACTAAACCATCAATTTGATTTAACTGAAACCTTTCTAAGGCATAGTTCCCATCGCGTTCTACATCGATAGCTGTAAAAGCGTTTTTTCTAGCTTGTTCTGTCAGTGCTGCTACTCCTAAAGCCCCCAGCAGCGACACTCCCAAAATCGCAGCCCCAATGTAACTTTGTCGTCGTGTTTTTTGTTGCGCTTTTCCCAACAGCTTATTTGCTCGTTTCTCTTGCTCTAAAGCGATTTCTGCTTTCTGTCGTGCATCAGCTAATATTTGCTTTGCCTGTCTTTCCGTATCCAAGGCTATTTGCACTTCTTGCCGGTCTAACTGCTGACTTGCAGCTAAAAATTGATAATCTTGATCGCTTAAACTTTTCCCTACAGTCCATGTCTGAGCATCTCGCAATGTTTGCCCCCGCAACAAACGCGATTCATCTTGACAATCAGAATCAAACCACGCTGTTAACGCTTGTGCATAGGGACGCAGTTTGGCAAATGCTTGATCAACCCAACTTTGATTAAAAACCGCTGCGTAAATGCGGTTAGAAACTTTTAATCCCTGCTGCTTCACAACCAACCCGGAAAGCCGCAATTCCATTTGCTCGGAACTGTCATCCCCCGCAACTTCACCGCGTTGCAATATTTGCTGATATAATCCCAACAACCTGCCAGCACGCTGCTGATTTTGCAACAAGCGATCGCGTATCGTCCTTAAATGCTCCGGTTCATCCTGCGATTCCCAATATTTGATAATATGCGATCGCACTAACTCCTCAATTTGGGATTGATATTCTTCCCCACTCCCCCACTCCCCCACTCCCCCACTCCCCACTCCCCACCAACTTACAAACCTTCTGCGTGAGAAACGGTTGTCCACCAGTCCAAGTTAAAATTTCTCGTAGCACTGCTTGCGGATTACTCACCTGACCCACAAAGCCTTCAGCTAATGGTGCAGCTTCAGCGAATTGAAAACCAGTCAGTGCGATCGCTCTGCCAATATTAAACGGTGTCCGCTTTTTATCCGCAATCAAATCTGAAGGTGTCGCTACCCCAAACAGCGCGAAAGTAATCCGCTTGTATTCTGGGTTATCAGCCCGCAAGTTATAACAACTTCTAATTAAAGCAAAAAAATCATCTATCGAAAAACTCAAACTGAGGATGCTATCGATTTCATCCACAAAAATGACAATTTGTCCAGAAATCTCTACCAACAAAACATCTTCGATAAACTTGCCGAATCGCTGCACCGGAGAAAGTAAACTGTGACTCTCCCACCAGCTATCTAAATCAAACTTATCGTATAAATACAAACTGCCAACTATACTATCAATCACCCCTGCATACCATTGCTCAGGTGTGATATCCCAAGTTCCAATCGCGGTAATATCAATCGCCGCACAAGCAATTCCCTCAGCTTGCAAGCGTTCCATAGTTCTCACGCGCAAGCTAGATTTGCCCATTTGTCGCGAATTCAGCACATAGCAAAACTCCGCCGCCTTTAACCCCATGTATAAATCATCATCAGCCTGCCGCGTCACGTAAGTGGGAGCATCAGCCGGTAGACTTCCCCCAACTTGATATTCATACTTTGGGTGGGGTGCCTTCATTGGAGGAGGGGGGGAGGGGGGGAGGGGGAGGACGAGGGGGAGGGGGAGGGGAAGGGGGGGAGGTTTAAATTTAATAATGATACCAATAAAGCGGCATCTGTCCCGACAATTAAAATCGCCCGATGCAACATTTATATAACCATAATTAAAAGTAAAATAGCGATCGCTCGGACTGCCTACCTAATTAACCTTGTAATTTAAATTTACGTATATATTGCTTTGATATGAGTTCGCAATCTGACAAAATTCTCGTTGTAGACGATTCTCCCGATAACATATTTTTAATCAAAACCATTCTGGAGGAAGAAGGCTACACAGTCAGCACAGCAGAAAATGGTGCTTTAGCGATCGCCCAAATTGAAACATCTGGTTGTGACTTGGTATTGCTAGATTTGATGATGCCGGGAATGGATGGTTACGAAGTTACAAAACGTGTACGTGGTAATACGCAATTGCCATATATCCCGATTCTGCTGATTACCGCACATGACGCACCGAATGTTGCTCAAGGATTAGATTTGGGTGCTGATGATTTTATCCGCAAACCTGTAACAGTCGATGAATTATTAGCGCGAGTGCGATCGCTTCTGCGACTCAAACACAGCATAGACGAACGTGACGAAATAGCAAAACAGCGAGAAGATTTTGTCTCTCGTCTCACCCACGACTTACGCACCCCTTTAGTAGCAGCAGATCGAATACTAATGCTGTTTGGGCAAGGTGCTTTAGGAAATCTATCACCACAAATGGAAGAAGTTATCACCATCATGGCTCGCAGTAATACCAACCTGCTAGCGATGGTGAATACCTTATTAGAAGTTTACCGCTTTGAAGCCGGTCGCAAAACCTTGGCATTTCAACCAATTAATCTGCGATCGTTATTAGAAGAAGTTGCAGGAGAACTAACACCTTTAGCGCAAGCCAAATCACTTTGTATAAATCTCGATTTGACAGAGGAGTTAAGCAGTAAAATGATAGGCGATCGCTTAGAACTACATCGCTTATTCACCAACCTTGTAGGCAATGCTATCAAATTTACCGACACCGGCTCAATTACCATCCGCTTAACTTCTCAAGCTGAAATTGTTACCATTGAAATAGCAGATACAGGTTCAGGAATTCCCCCCCAAGAACAAACCACCTTATTTGAACGATTTCGCCAAGGAAGCCACAAAAGTTCTGGTAGTGGTTTAGGACTTTATCTTTCTCGTCGAATCGTCGAAGCACATGAAGGAACAATTCGAGTCAATTCTGAATTCGGTAAAGGTAGTGTATTTATTGTTAATTTACCCGTCAAATAAACGCAGATTCAAAGGTAGTATCCCATTTTTTTCAAAACACAAATAACTCTAATTATTACTCCGCGAACCTTTGCGTATACCTCAGCGCCACTCTGCGTTTCCAAATCAACTCAAACATTTTGAATGTGAGAAAAAAACATGCATACTAACTTATCCATCCCTGATATTATCCGCAAACAACGTGACTTTTTTCAAACAGGAGAAACAAAAAATATTGATTTTCGCATTGCCCAATTAAAAACTCTCAAACAAGCAGTAATTGAGCATACACAACTTATTCTCGAAGCACTGGAAGCAGATTTAAAGAAACCAGAATTTGAAGCTTATGCTACAGAAGTTTTAGTATATAAGGAAATTGATTCAGCAATAAAAGATATTAAAAATTGGACTCAGCCTAAGAAAGCACCAGTTTCCCTTGACTTTTTCCCGGCATCGGCACGAATTTATCCCGAACCGCTGGGAGTAGTTTTAATTATTGGTCCTTGGAACTATCCGTTGAACTTGATTATATCGCCATTGGTGGGTGCGATCGCTGCCGGCAACTGTGCAATTCTCAAACCTTCAGAACTCGCTCCTCATACTTCTCGTGTTTTAGCAGAAATTATTAGCAAATCTTTCGATCCGGCTAACATTACAGTGTTAGAAGGAGGTGTGGAAACAAGTCAACAACTATTAGCAGAAAAGTTCGACCACATCTTTTTCACCGGTGGCACAGCAGTCGGTAAAATAGTCATGGAAGCTGCTGCAAAACACCTCACACCAGTTACTTTAGAATTAGGCGGTAAAAGTCCTTGCATTGTTGATGATGACATCAATCTTGAACAAACTGTTAGACGTATTACTTGGGGCAAATTTCTCAACGCCGGACAAACTTGTATTGCACCTGATTATCTTTTAGTTGATAAAAAAATCAAAGATAATTTGTTAGCTGGCATCCAAAAATGCTTGAAAGAATTTTATGGTGATAATCCGGCAACGAGTCCTGATTATGCGAGAATTATTAATCAAAAACACTTTGACAGGTTGGTTAACTTCTTAAAAGATGGTAAAATTGTAGTTGGTGGAGAAAGTAATTCTTCAGAATCTTATATTGCCCCGACGGTGATTGATAAAGTTTCCTCAGCAGATGCAGTGATGCAGGAGGAAATTTTTGGACCCATTTTGCCTGTGATTGAATACACAGATATTGGTGAAGCGATCGCCTTAATTAATTCTCGACCAAAACCCCTAGCTTTATATCTATTTTCCCAAAACAAAAACCTCCAAAAGCAAGTATGTCAGCAAACTTCATCCGGAGGAGTTTGCATCAACCACACAGTCATCCAAGTTGGTGTCTCATCTTTACCATTTGGCGGTGTAGGTGAAAGCGGTATTGGTAACTATCACGGTAAAGCTAGTTTTGACACATTTTCCCATTACAAAAGCGTATTATACAAGCCTTTCCTGCTAGATGTTAAATGGCTATACCCTCCCTACAAAGATAAATTATCCTTACTAAAGCGAATTCTTGGGTAATAGGGCAATGGGCATCGGGCATTGGGAATTAGAGAAGCGGCTGTAAGTAATGCTATTCTAATACGATTCTTTCCATGCACAATGCCCCATGCCCAATGACGGCAGGTGCTTACTGCTGTGGGAACCCGTCCACCGCACAGCCAAACCTATGCCCAATGCCCGATGCCCCATGCCCAATGCCCATTAAAAGCTGCTATAACGTTCTTCAGCCCAAGGTTCACCACGACGGTGATAACCATTACGTTCCCAAAAACCGAGTTCTTCGCGCTCTAAAAATTCTAAACCATTAATCCATTTAGCACTTTTCCAAGCGTAAAGATGGGGAACAACTAACCGCATTGGACCACCATGTTCTGCTGGCAAATCTTCATCAAATACTTTAAAAGCAAAGAAGTTTTCTTCGCGTAAAAAGTCTTCCATTGCAATATTAGTAGTGTAGCCCCCGTAGCTGTGTTCCATAATGTGAGCCGCTTTCGGGTCTACCTCAATCAGCTTCATAAAATCTGTAATTTTAATCCCAGTCCACTTGACATCGAGTTTTGACCAACGTGTTACACAGTGAAAATCTGCTGTGAATTGATGTTGGGGTAATGCCATAAAATCAGACCAAGTAAAAGTCGCAGGTTTTGCCAAACCCCAAACTTTAAATTCCCATTCATCTATGTTAATTTTCGGCGTTGCACCGTAGGTTAAGACAGGGAAGCCTTTAGTTAAATATTGTCCTTGAGGAACGCGATCGCTTTCTTCTTTTTGTGGTTTCTGAAAAAATTTACCTACCATAATTGAAAAAAATAAGTTTTCTGAAGATAAGTAAGTGAGCGTAATTAAAGATAAAATCTACTCCTAATACGTAGTGAGCCAGCGCGGTCTTGGGGGTCTCCCCCATGAGCGACTGGCGAGGAGCGGAGGGTGAGCGGTTTACCGCTCATAGCAAAGGTTTTGAGTGCTGAAGCCCTCACTACATTAAAGCGCGTTTATTTTACACTCATTTACTTAATTAATCTTTATACGATTATTTACACGTTGGTCATCGGTCATCGGTAATAGGTAATAGGTGTTCCCAATTACCGATTACCAATTTCTCATCAACTCGATTAGCTTTTGCGGACTACCTATTCAAAAGGAAATTATGATTCCTCTTCTTCCTCTTCTTCAGCAGTTGGATAGACATATGTAGAACGTCCAGACAAAATCGACTTGCCTAAAGAGAGAGCTTTCTGAGCTTCAATTACAGCTTTGTGCCTCCAGGTAGCTCGGCGTTTATCTCTTTTGGACTTCGATGTTTTCTTCTTAGGAACAGCCATGACAGCAGATATCGCAATTTTTGACAACCTTTTTATTCTAAGCCATCAATTGTCAATCAGTTAGTAATTGATTTTCACAAATATTCTGCTCCATACCCTAGAAGGGTATGGCTATACGAACAAAGCCTGCCTTCGCAGGCTAAAAGCTGTATAGCCTGCGAAGGCAGGCTTTGTTAGTGTAGCCCCAGGCTTCAGCCTGAGGGCGTGAGGGCGTGAGGCGTGAGGGCGTGTTTTTGCGCTTTATCTACCAAAGCTGAGGATCTTAGGCATGTGTCTTTGCAGCAGAATCGCTGCGAAATTAGACAGCAAACAGGTGATTGCTAGCCACATGAGGATATAAGTAGGAGCCATGACGACGCCAATCATGAACCAAGTATAGACATGCAATATCATCACTACAGCGAAAAAGGTGGCAATTGCACATGCTTGCCATACTTGATGTGTTGGACGGCGTAGTGCTGCCAAGATGATTGTCGAGGATGTTGCCAGTAAGTTGGCTGGCACGAGAAATGCACAAATACTCACGCAGTTGGCGCGGGATAACTCAGTTATGGTGTTGAAATCGAGCATTAATTTGTTGGGATAATGTCAACATCTTAAGAATTTATTTATATTTAATCTATTTTTAGATAATTTAATTAACCTTAGCATACAGCTGAAGTGAATAAATTAATAATTTAACATAAATTAAAATACGCTGTTCATATCCCCGACTTATTTTACAAGTCGGGGATATGAGATATCATCAACTCAAGTTTCTGAATGCTAAAAGAAGATAGGGAGATAGGGAGATTTCCCCGATTCCCTATTTCCTCAATTTTTAGCGCCAAGATTCAAGAATTACTGCTGCTGCTAACAAACACAACAGGATAATTCCTAGCTTTTGAAACCAAGTTACTACTAAAGGTAGTAGTATTTTGGCAATAGGTAAGGCGTTAAAAGCTGTTGATAAAATGTAGGCGATCGCAAAACCTAACATTACCAACAAGAAATACTTGAGAATTTTGGAAACCAATCTCATTAAAGGCGTATATTGATTCGTAGTCATAGTTATGCACTCACATTAGTTGATTTAAGAGAGTAAATGCCATTAAGCGTTTACAAGATGATGGATGATAAAAAAGATTGTTTTGGCTTTTCTGGCACTGATTTTTTATTTTGCTTACCATCATTGGCTAACAGCGATACTATTACCAGCATGGTGAAAATAAGCAGCAAAAATGAACCAAAACTAAATCGATTCCGATCTATTTCTCTATCAAAACCGCACTTCAGGCAGACATATCTGTTAGGATTATGCGTGTCTTGGGCAAAAGGACAATGATTGCTTTCGCAATCGTGAGGACAGTCTTTTGGGAACATAATTTAACCCCGTAATCAAGAGTTAGCTAGTAAATGTTCGGACGTTTTCCTCAATTGAGTCAGTAAATACCTCAGGTAGTTTTAGATAACACAGCTTTAATTAGTCATTTATGTATGTACTGTTGGCACAATTACTAACACTCCTTCTTTCACCGCAGTATCAGAGTTATAAAAAATATCTCCTCACCAAATTAACTCTGAGCATTTCTGGAGATTGTGCCCTTTAAAGCTGGGTAGTAAACTTTATCTTTCATACTATAAAGTGTATTGAATAATTTATAGCTTGTCAGCCGGATGAAGTGGGTAGTTTTACTGACGAAATTTGTGGGAAAAAGTAGGTTGTATGAGAAGAAGTTGGAAAAAGTAGGAAAAATCACGCTACATTGAAAGAAAAAACGATACTTCAACTTCAATAACCAATGGGTGCGGAAGAAGCTTTAGAATTTGCCGACAGATTGGTGTTTGTAAAAACAGGGAGACACTTAGAACAACCCCAAAGGATTATATTTTCTGATTTATGGCAGGATCAAAGAAAGACGTATGATGACATTGCAAAGAGTTGTGCATACTCGTCTGTATATTTAAAAGAAGTTGGAGCGGCACTTTGGCAGTTACTCTCAGAGGTATTGGGAGAAAAAATCACAAAGGGAAGCTTTCAAAGTGCGGTGGAACGATGCAAACAGCAGTATGGCAACAACAGCGCAAGTATTGAATTGACAAATGGCGTTAGATCAGGTATAGATTCTAACTTTTTGGGACGCGATCGCGAAATAGCTGAACTCCACAACATCATCAACAGTGGTGCGAAAGTGATTCTCATCCAAGCAGAAGGTGGTGTAGGCAAAACAACTCTAGCTCGTAAGTATTTCAAAGCGCAAAATTTCGACTTTGTTTTAGAACTGTGGATGGCAACAGAAATCCAAAACCTCACTCCTGTAGAGAGTGTAGTTGAAGAATGGTTGCGGCGAGATTTTAATGAAGAACCAGGAAGAGATTTTGGGATAAACTTAGAGCGACTGCGACGAAAGCTGAGAAATCAATCTCTAAAAATTGGCGTATTTATTGACAATTTGGAAACTGCCCTTGAGAAAAATGGTAAGTTTTTAGAATCTCGTCGTCCTTATGTGGAACTATTAAGAGTATTAAGCGATTCGGATGTGCATTCAGTTACTTTAGTCACAAGTCGTGAGCGTCTGCGTGAGTCGAGTCTAGAAGTTCATCTTTACTCATTAGAAGGTTTAGATGAGCAGGTATGGCAACAATTTTTCAGCAGTCGTAACATAAATTGTAATTCAACCGTGTTGAATGAAATGTGCAAAGCTTATGGAGGTAATGCCAAAGCAATGCAAATTCTCAGAGGAGCAATATTCACAGATTTTCAAGGTGATATAGATGCATATTGGCAGGAAAACTCTAGAGATTTGCTCATAGAAAGAGAGTTAAAAGATTTAGTTGCTAGCCAATTTAATCGATTACAACAAATAGATTTAGAAGCTTATCGTCTTTTGTGTCGTTTGGGATGTTATCGCTATCAAGATATTCCTTCTGTACCTATCGAGGGAATTTTATGCTTGCTTTGGGATGTACCTGAACAACAACGCAGACGTGTAATTAAAGCCTTGCAAGATTTATCTTTGATAGAAGCTAAAAAAGGACAATATTGGCTGCATCCAGTAATTAGAGATGAAGCGATTGGTAGACTTAGATTAGTAAGTGAAGAATGGGAATTAGTCAATCGCAAAGCCGCAGACTTTTGGACACAGATAATTACAGAAGTCGAAAATACAACTGATGCCTTAAGCGCTTTGGAGGCTTTTTATCATTTTCTTGAAATTAATGATTTGGAACAAGCGGGTGGTGTGATTCTTTATAGAAGAGATAATAAACAAAAAATTACTTTACCTTTAGGCAGTTCATTTTATCAATTAGGTTTAATTCAAAAAATCATTTCTGTAATTACGCAGATAATCGACAATATTAGCTGTCACGATCAACGTAGTAGGCTTTACAATATTCTCGGTTATAGTTATCGATTAATTGGGAGACTTTCCACAGCTTTAGAATGCCATGAAGAGTCAAGGATAATTGTAGATAAATTTGAACTTAACATCCTGAAAATATCTCCCTTGTTTAATATAGGACTCTGCAAAATGGAGTTATGGGAGCTTGAAGAAGCTAAATTATTTTTCAATTCGGTTTGCTCGATTGTAGAACAAACTGAAACCTCTTATGAGTATATCGTTTATTCAGAATGTTGTCTGGCTTTCATAAACTCATGTTTAGAGCTAACAGAAGAGGCTTTTTCCCTAGCTGAAAAGGTGGAAACAGCTATGTCTACAACTAAATTGACAGCTTGGGGAACTGGATATAACTTATTGTTTTTATGTTTCACTTATAAAAATTTAGGAAATATCCCCAAATCATTCGAGTTATGTGAAAGAGCTATATTATATGCTGAAGAAAATCACTTTGCTCAGGTGAAAGCGAAAGCGATAAGTTGTTTAGGGGAATTGTATCGAGAACAGCAAGAATTTGAGAAATCGCTTTTGCATCATTTAGAATCAATAAAAATCCTTGACAAAATAGGCGCAAAATGTGATTTAGCTGAAGCTTATTATCAATTAGCATTAACTAATCACAAAAAAGGTGAAGTTAACCAGAGTAGAGAAAATTTTGAGAGTGCGATCGCTCTTTTTCACGAAATGCAAGCACCCAAACAAATTGAGAAAGTACAAACAGCTATGGATGCTTTCATAAATAATCAGCCATAATTTTAGTAACCGCTATCAAAGGAGAATAGATATTAATGGTAACTTCTACAATTCTTACAAATGTATCAACATTTTCATTAGAAGACTGGATGCAAAATCCCCCTGATAATACAGAATGGGTGGATGGGCAATTAGTGGAGAAAAACGGAGTGACACTTAAGCATAGTCGGATTCAAGCTAATGTAGCAGTTTACTGGAGAAATTACAAAGAGTCTAGCGGACAAGGGGGAGAAGTTTATACAGAAGTAGCTTGTCGCACCAACAAACAGGGACGTGTTCCTGATGTTGCTTATCTCACACCAGAACTAATTACCCAGTTTGGTGAACCTGCTGTTTTACCTCAAAGTTTCCCACTAATTGCTGAGATAGTTTCTCCTACAGATTTGGCTGAAGATGTAATTGCTAAATCTCAAGAATATTTGCAGTCTGGATGCGAAGAAGTTTGGTTAGTGTTTCCCGAAAATCGTTGGATAATTGTCATTACCAAAAATCAGCGACTTGTGTTTACTGATAGTGAAATTGTCAGCACTCAAATGTTAAAAGGTTTCAATGTATCAGTTGATGAATTGTTGGGCTAATAAAATTACCCTCACCCTAGAAGGGTGGGGCTACAAAAACAAAGTCCGCCTGCGCGGACTAATAATTTTAAAACCCGCGTAGGCGGGTTTTGTTGGTATAGCCGAGGCAGCGCGTTGCGGAGGTTCCCTCCGTTGTAGCGACTGCCGTCCACCCTAGAAGGGTGAGGGCACTATCAACGAAAACCGAAAATCTCTGACATCGCCGCCACAATATCAAGATAAAAGTTACCTTGCACTGCCCGAAACAACTCAAATTTAGTTCCAGGTGCGCCAAAAAATGGTCTGAGAAACCATCCTAACTGCATCCCCACAAAAGCATAAAGAAATAACCAGGATCTTAAAATAGTCGTGCGGGTTCGTTTTCCTACCTCATCTTGTTGAGATAGTAACTGCATTCCTTCATAAAGGAACTTAACCCCAAATGCACCTGTGATGCCAAAAACTAACACATTCAATAGCTTGAAAAATTGATAAGAATCTGGTGCAGTAATCATAAAAAACAGCGTAACTGGTGCCAAGCTAAATAACAAAACACTAATCACTGACACAGCTGTGAGTAACACAACAAAATGCTGTTGAATACTGCTACGTGAACCAAACAAAACATTAAAAAAGAACAAAGTTGGAAAACAAATGATGAGCGTTAATAAGTAAAACGCTGGTAACTTAATCGCACCAGATAACGCTTGTGCCCAACTATGAGATGCACCAATAATTCCCCCATATATGGCAAAGAAAATAGAACTAGAAACAAACAGAGAAGTAGTTTTACTTTGTAATCCCGTTCCCTGACGAATTTCTTCGAGAAAATTTTGACGATCGCGCAATAAACTAATCAGAACAGCAAAGTGCTTTATTTGACGAGATTGCTTATGAAGCATATTAATTTTGTTATTTGTTAGTTGTTAATCGTTGGTTGTTGGTTGTTAGTGGATAATAGGCAATGGGCAATGGGCAATGGGCATTGGGCATTGGTAATAATTCTTTTCCTTTCCTCTTTCCCCTTTCCCCCTCTTAAAAAGCCCCATGCCCCATGCCCAATTCCCACTATCCACTATCCACTAACGAAATCCTAAAAGGTAGCCAATAGCTTGAATAATACTCAAATAAAAATTACCTTCCCTTTCTCGAAACAGTTGAAAAGGAGAATCAGGTGTGCCGAAAAATGGTCTGAGAGTCCATCCTAACTGACTACCGACGAAAGCATAAAGTAATAACCAAAATTGTAAGATTTTCTTGCGGGTATTGCTACCTTGATTATCTTGCTCTAAAACCAAGCTGGTTGCTTGATATAAAGAAGAAATTCCAATAAATCCAGTTAAAGCAAAGATAACTACATTTAACAGAATTAAAAACTGGTAATTATTAGTAGTTATCAAGAAAAACAGCGTGATTGGTGCAAAACTGAATAACAACACACTTGTTATTGAAACTGCAGTTAGCACCAATGCAAAATGCTGAGGAAAATTCCGCCTTGAGCCAAAAATAATATTAGAAAAATACAAGGTCGGCAGACAAATCAGCAGCGTGATTAAATAGAGAGATGGTAGTTTGACAGCGGAAGATAAAGCTTGCATCCAACTATGATACGCACCGATAATTCCGCCATAAATCGCAATAAATATCGAACTGCAAACTAGTAGAGAAATGATTTTACTTGGTAATCTCGTTCCTTCGCGAATTTCTTCGAGAAATGCTTGGCGATCGCGTAATAAACCAATCAGTACCGCAAAGTATTTTATCCCTTGAGATTGCCGTTCTATCATATTATTCTCACAAACGTTGTTGAAGTTGAATTTTTCTCAAATTATCAATCAGAATAGTCACCACCAGAACCATATTTCCAAGCATCAATCAAACGATGCCAGTAATATTGTTGTTCGCTGGGCAAACTTTTTATCCACGGTTCTAGCATTGGACTCAGCCGAAATAAAACAGAATAAATACCTAAATTGCCATAATGCACCGTCCAATCTAGCAAACTTGTTAAACCTACTTGCGGTATCACTTTGGCAATCAATCCCGGATGCGCCAAACCAGTTTTGAAAAGTGTTTGCGTTAATGCCGGAAACTGCACCACATCTTGCAAAAATGGCTTAAGTACTGGTTCGCCTAACTGTTGCATTTCTTGAAATACCGCCGAGAGTAATTGGTTAATTTGATCGGGAGCAATTTTTTGATTTACACCTGCACTCATCGCCTTTTGAAATAGCCAAGTTACAGTCAAACTTGGCTGATATGGTTGTAGTATGGAAAGCGACTTTGCAGATAATTGATTTGTTTCCAGTGCTTCATAAATGCCCAATGTTAAACGCTTTAAATGACGCACCATTGCCCCAAAACCACCAAAACTTAATGGGGATTGATTACCGCTGCTATCTCCCACTGGTAGAATGCGATTCCAACAAGTTTTTAGAGGACTTTGACGATAACTCGGAAAGAAGCCAAACAGCGCTCTTTGCAACTTCAGCTGACTCAATGCCACACCCTGATATTCTGGCATCAAGCGAAGATAATCCTCAAAAAGAGCTTCTAAACTCAAGCGTTGTGGATGTGCATCCATGTAGGTAAACATGTAAGTGGTTCTGCCATCTTTTGCCGGGAAAGCTTCCCAGAAGTACTGACATTGATTCTGCAAGGATGTAAATGATAACAACAAGTCGCCAGAATCATTTTCCGGAAATCCTTGAGCGCAACTTCCCACAACTAGACACAAAGCATCTGGTTTTTTTCCTTGTCGTGCTTGCTGCGTGATGGGAGAAAGATGTCCCATCGCGTCAATTAACAATCTGGTTTTGAACTTGCTGCCAGCAACCATCACACCATCTGGATGAACTACAGCTTCTGTAAATGGCGTGTTTTCAAACAATTTACCGCCAGCGGCAAGAAATCGCTCTTTTAAGGTATTCAGTAGATATACTGGGTCTACGCCGATATTCAGTACATTTTCTACCCACACTTCTGTACCACCTTGAAAGCTGACTCGCGCTGGATTGTATTCGGTTGCGATCGCCTGATTTAATTCTTCTTCTGTCAGCAAATTTAATTCCAAAAATACTTCTAACTCTTTGCGAGAAATATTCCACTCCTGCTCTCTACCACGCAAAATAAAGCGCTCAATCAACGCTACCCGCAGTCCCTTCAAAGCTAAAGCGCAACCAATTAAAATGCCTAAAGTGCCACCGCAGATGACAACATCCCAATCCACAGCACCCAAAGACTGCTGACTTTCTTTGACTATTATTGGTATGGATGCGTTGTTTTCTCTCAGGGATGCCAAAGTGCGATCGCTGCGACGCAATCCTCCCAAAACATCACCCGGTAATTGTGAAAGTATCTCTTCAGTTAAAGACATAATAAAAGTAAAATCCTGCAAACTTACTACTTTTAATCGTATCTTTGCCTGATTCTACTTACTTAATTTTATTCCTTGAAAATTAAATAATTACCCGTCCGATGGTACTTGACTTGTGTAAGAAAATATGAAACTAATATAATTTCATCTGTAAAAATAATATTTTATCGCATCCATCAGCCATCTATATAAGCCTTTGAAGGTGATTCTTACCTCGGAACAAATTTAATCTCTTCAGATAAGCTTTTAATTAAGTTTGTCTATTTAAAGAAATTATAAAGGTATCCTAAAAAGTTTTTTTCATCCGCAAAAAATATTATCTTAAAAAAAGTTAACAATGTAGGAGATTGTAAATAGTTTCTATGAAAGTCGCCTTTATAGTCAAGTATTTTCCAGTTTTATCAGAGACATTCATCCTCAATCAAATTACAGGTTTGATTTTGCGTGGACACAAAGTTGATATTTATAGTTATCCAACAGATGATATTGAGAAAGTGCATCCTGATGTAGAAAAATATCAGTTACTAAAACACACTCACTATTACCCGCGTGTTCCCGAAAATTACTTGTGGCGCTTGATAAAAGGTCTAGAATTAATATTTAGGCATTTTTTGAAAGCTCCTTTAGTGTTGATGCGATCGCTTAACATTTTCAAATATGGCAAACGAGCCGCTTCTCTGAGGTTATTGTATGCGATCGTACCCTTATTAAACACCGAAGCATACGATATTATTCATTGCCAGTTTGGGATGTACGGAATTGATGGAATGATTTATCGTGATATTGATGCCATCAAAGGAAAGTTAATTACTTCATTTCGTGGTTACGATATCAGTTCGTATGTAAAAGAGCGCGGCAAAGACGTTTACAACGAATTATTTGCCAAAGGAGATTTTTTTCTGGCAAACTGCGAATTTTTTAGACAACGAGCCATTAAACTTGGTTGTGATGAAAAAAAAATCGTCGTACATGGTTCGGGAATAGATTGCAATAAATTTACATTTAAAACACGATATCCCCACCCCGACGGCAAAATTCGCATAGCCACAACGGGTAGACTTGTCGAAAAAAAAGGTATAGAATACAGCATTCGCGCCATCGCCAAACTAGCAAATATTCATCCAAATATCGAATACAATATTATCGGCGATGGATATTTGAAAGAACACTTACAGCAGCTTATTGAAGAACTGAATGTTACCAAGCAAGTCAATTTACTTGGTTGGAAAAACCAAAAAGAAATTATTGAAATTTTAGATAAAACCCATCTATTTATCGCTCCAAGCGTAACCGCTGAAGATGGAAACCAAGATGCACCCGTCAACACCTTAAAAGAGGCAATGGCGATGGGTTTACCAGTGATAGGAACTCTACACGGTGGTATTCCCGAATTGGTAAAAGATGGAATTTCTGGTTTTCTTGTCCCAGAAAGAGATGTTGATGCTATATCTGAAAAATTAAGCTATTTCATTCAGCATCCAGAAATTTGGGAACAAATGGGTTCATCTGGTCGTGCTTATGTAGAAAAGCACTACGATATCAACAAGCTTAATGATGAATTAGTAGAAATTTATGAACTAGTAGCGAAAAATAATTCACAACAAACAAGCGATCGCAATAGGGTTGCCAGTTATAGTAACTCTACACGCTGGTATTCCCGAATTAATAGAACATAATATTTTTGATTTTCTTGTACCAAAGGAAGATGCTAACCCCATGTCGGAAAAGATAAAATATCTCATCAAACATCCACAATGGCAACAAATGGGTAGCATCAATCGCGCTTATGTGGAAAACCACTACGATATCAGCAAGCTTAATCATGAACTAGTGTAATACCGCCAAGTTACAACTAATAATTTACAACCTAGCCAAAAATGTCTAAATACATTAGCAAATTCTAAATTTGCCAGTTTCTCATAAGACTTACGCAAAAACCCTTTGTAACCCTCTTTTCTTTGTGTCCTTCGCGTCTTTGCGGTTCGTTTTTCCGTGACTCGTGCCTAAGTCCTGCCATAAAAACGAACTACAGCCACAACTCAAATAAGTGCATTCTACATAACTCCTTTTAACCAAAACCTGATTTAATTGCTTTCACGAGGATTTCAAAATGAATATACCCACAATTGCCGACCCAGAAGTTACAATTATTGTTGCTCCAAGAGAGCGTTTTAGCTACACTCGTGAATCTTTAGAAAGCATTTACCAAAATACAGAATATCCATTCAAATTAATTTATGTAGATGGGAATTCACCATCTGATATCCAGCGTTATCTCGAAGAACAAGCGCAAGAAAAACAATTTCAACTGATTCGTACCGATTACTACCTTTCCCCCAACCGCGCCAGGAATTTGGGCTTGCGTGAAGTCAACAGCAAATATGTTGTATTCATGGATAACGACGTAATAGTTACTCCAGGTTGGTTAAAAGCGTTAGTAAATTGCGCTGAAGAAACCAAAGCCACCGTAGTTAGTCCCTTAATTTGTCAGAACCTCCCAATACATTCAGAAGTGCATTGTGCGGGTGGAGAATCTGGAGTAAAAGTGGAAATTAAAGGCGATAAAACCAGACGCCAAATAATAGAAAAAATTTATAAACAAGGAAGAATAGTTGAGGATATTCTTCCTCAAGTGCAACGGCAAAAAACCGGGCTTGCAGAGTTTCACTGCATGATTGTACGTACAGAAATATTCAAGCAAATCGGCGTGTTAGATGAGAAATTAATGAATACCAAAGAACACGTAGATTTGTGTATGCTTGTTACCGAAGCAGGTGGTTCGATTTATTTAGAACCCGAATCTCTGACTACATACGTACCGGGACCACCTTTAAAGTGGACAGACTTACATTTTTACATGTTGCGTTGGAGCGATGCGTGGGAACTGTCTAGCCTCAAACATTTACGCGATAAATGGAATTTAAGCGAAGACGAGTACTTTCAAAAAAGGTACGACACTTTAGGAAGAAGACGGCGTGATACAATTATTGCTCCTTTAATTAAAAGTGTTTTTGGACGGAGAATTTACCGCGCTGAGAGTTTGCTAATGAAGTTGGATCGTATACTCAATCGTTATTTAAGCGATCGCTACGCCCAAAAACATCTCCAAAGTCTGCAAAATCAATCATCACAACCTGTAAAGTCGGCGATCGCGGCTTCGCAAAGATAACGTATATGTACATTCTTTGCCGCAAGGAGTGAGAAATCTTGAAGCAAAATAATACCCTTAAATCTCAGCTATCTGAGGTTATTTATACACCCGAAAGTCTGCTCAAACATCCTTTAAAATTGTTCAAACAAATGTGGCGAGATTTGTTAGCTTCTCGCGAACTTGCTCGGCGTCTGATGATGCGGGATATCAGCGCTCAATATCGGCAATCATTTTTAGGAATAATTTGGGCTTTTTTACCACCAATTTTCATGGCAACTGGATTTACTCTTGCTAGTAATGCCAATGTAATTAATGTTGGCAAAACTGATTTACCCTATCCAGCTTATGTCATGTTCAGCACTGCACTATGGCAAACTTTTGTCGAAGCTTTAAACGGTCCAATACAAGCGGTGACAGTCGCAAAACCAATGTTAGCAAGAGTCAACTTTCCTAGAGAAGCATTGATTTTGGCAAAGATGGGTGAAGTATTTTTTAACTTTGCTATCAAGCTGATTTTAATCGTAGCGTTGTTTATTTGGTTTCGCGTTTCCGTAAGCTGGACAGTAATTTTAACTCCAGTGGCATTAATTCATTTAGTTTTATTAGGGACATTTATCGGTATTTTATTAGCTCCATTCGGTGTTTTATATCAAGATGTATCTAAAGCGTTAACTTTATTTACAGGCTTTTGGTTGTTTTTAACTCCCGTAGTTTATCCAATTCCCAGCGCTGGAACTTTTGGGTTTTTAGTAAAGCTAAATCCCGTTACACCTTTATTAGTAACAGCGCGAGAGTTAGCCACTACAGGAGTAGTATCAGATCCTTGGCGATTTTGGATAGTAAGTGTAATTACTATAATTGGTTTGCTATTAACTTGGATTGGATTTCGTCTAGCTATGCCTTATGTGGTTGAAAGAGTGAGTTCTTAAAAATGACTAATTTTCTAGAACAAACGAAAGATACTGATGTAGTTATTTCGGTTGAAAACCTTTCTAAAAAGTTTTGTAGAGATTTAAAACGGTCTTTATTATATGGCGTTCAAGATATTGCCACTGAATTAGTAGGAGCAAATAGAAAAAGCGAAACTCTTCGTCCAAAAGAATTTTGGGCGCTGAATAATCTCAGCTTTCAACTGCGACGGGGAGAAGCACTAGGCTTAGTAGGCTCAAATGGAGCCGGTAAAAGTACGCTACTGAGAATTATTAGTGGTTTGATAAAACCTGATAGTGGCTGTGTGAAAGTTAGGGGAAGAGTAGCACCATTAATTGCATTAGGAGCCGGGTTTAATCCTATTCTCACCGGTCGAGAAAATATATATGCAAATATGTCAATTCTCGGTTTATCAACTAAAGAAATCGAAGAGAGATTTCCAGATGTGATAGATTTTGCCGAAATTGCCGATGCGATTGATGCGCCGGTACAAACTTATAGTTCTGGTATGGCTGCAAGACTAGGATTTGCTTGTGCAGTTCATATAGAACCAGATATTTTACTAATCGATGAAGTGCTAGCTGTAGGTGATATTAAATTTAAAATGAAATGTCATCGCAAGTTATCTAAAATGCGAGAAAAAGGTACAGCTTTTATATTAGTTTCTCATAACTCTCATAGCGTATTAAATATATGTGAATCTTCCGTATATCTTGACAAAGGTAAGTTAATCGCTTTTGGAAGTACTGAAGCGGTAATTCGTAAATATGAAGAAGACTTGTGTTTAATTGGCACAGAAAATGCTTTAGGTAAAATGATTTTGCCGGAAAAGCCAGAAAAAGAAAGTTTAGGTTTAGATATTGTTTCTCTTAGTTTTAAAGATGAACAAGAAAAAGCAATAGACACGCTGCTTTCTGGTGAGTCTGCTTATTTATGCGTCGAATGCAAAGCTTACAAAGAGGTGAAAAATGCAAATCTCGGTCTTTTAGTGACAGCGCTATCAGGAGAAAATGGTTTAGTTTTATATTTGACATCCAGTAGTGACAATGAAGAACTAACTATACCTCCAGGAAAATCAGAAATCCAAATGTATATGCCTTACTGTTCTTTAATTCCTGGTGTATACAGTGCCAAAATCTACATTAGAAAAGGTGTTTACTCTTTTGATATTGTTGATTCTTTTAGATTCACTGTAAAAACAAACAAAACTATCAGCCGATGTTTATTTTATCAACCACGTAAATGGCAAGTTGTCAGTCAGGTAGATAATGCATAAAATTCAAGTTTCCAGGATAATTCTACATATAGCACTTTAACGAGTAACCGACACAACTGTAATGGTTGTGAAAGCTAGTTGTTTTATTACATTGAAGAAAATAAAAATGGAAAAACTTGTTTCAGTAATAATACCCTGCTTTAATGCAGAAAGATGGATCGCAGAAGCAATTGATAGCTGTTTACGACAAACTTATCCAAACATCGAAATCATTGTAATTGATGATGGCTCAACTGACAAATCTTTAGAGATTATCAAAAGTTATGGAAATAAAATCATCTGGGAAAGTCTGCCTCATCAAGGAGGAAATCATGCCAGAAATAGAGCTTTTGTTTTATCAAGAGGAGACTATATTCAGTATTTAGATGCGGATGACTATATTTTGCCGGAAAAAATAGAAAGGCAAGTTCGTTTTTTAGAGGAAACCGGCGCAGATGTTGTTTATGGTGATTGGAGACATCAACATCATTATAATGGCACAAGTTTTTTGGATAAAATACAGGTTCCTAAAGCACAAGCAGACATTTTAGAGTCATTACTCACAAATTGGTGGACAGCTGTTGCTTCTTTACTTTATAAAAGAAGCGTAGTAATAAATAGTGGTGGATGGGATGAAAGTTTCTTGGCTGCCCAAGATAGAGATTTTTTCATCTCAGTGGTAATTAATGATGCCAAAGTTGTATATCAACCAGGTTGCTATTCAGTTTATAGACGATACGGTAATGTAACAGTTTCTAGTTGGTCTACAAGTTTATGGGTAAAAAGCCACTATTTAGTATTAGAAAAAGCAGAAAAAAAACTATTAAACTTGAAAAAACTTTCTTTGAAGTATCGCTATGCTTTAGCTAAATCTTATTTCGATTTGGGTCGAGAATCTTTATTTTTTGACTATTCACAATACTTACAATATTTAGAAAAAGCTTTAACTATCTTTCCTGATTTTAAGGTAAATAGTACAAAAGCAGTTTATAAATTTGCTCAAAATATTTGTGGCTTTCGCCAAGCCGAAAAAATTGCTTGTCGTATCTTCTTTGTCAGAAGAACCGTCAATTCAATTAGCGATCGCCTTTTTGACTCCAAAGGCAAATTTGGCATCACACCACAGCACAATTACGAACTTATGTCAAGCAAAAATCCCACGTTTCTGAAAAACTTGGGAATGTAATTATCTACGTATTTTTTACTATTTAAAATCTTAAACCAACACCACCTTGTACGGAAAGAGCAGTACCACCACCATCGCGGTAAGCATCAAAGGCAATGATCGCATTACCAAAAATCACCGTGTTACTATTCGGGACGACGTAATCAACTCCTGGTTGCAAAGCAAAGCTGATTTTATTACCCACCGGCGAAGGTGTATCACCACCAGCTAGCACCAAACCAGCACCCAAATAAGCGTCAGTTTGCCAGTTTAAGGGCAAGTCGTAAGAAACAGTGGGCACAACTGCTGTGCTTTGACCAACTAAAGCTTGTGCGCGAAAAGAAACAGGAGTTTCTAGAAGCTTGTAGCGGAAAGCAAGAACTCCGCCAATTTGACCACCGTCTGAAAGACCAACAGTCGGACCGACACCGACATAGCTACCATAAGCTACTTGAGCTTGTGCTGGTCGAGCAAAACTCAAAAATGAACTAGCCAGAACTACTGACACTAAATACGGAAGATGCTTCATTTTCCGACTCCTCATATCACTTTAGATTATCGATGTTCAGTTTGATATTGACAAGCCTTGTCTTAAAAATAGCTACCTGATTCAAGGAAAGCTACGCATAGTACAATTAATCTCCTAAGGTTAACACTCCTAAAGCCATATCCACTAACAAGCGACGAGTTTTTAACCACTGACGACCAAGTAAAACTTCTGACACTCCTTGTCCTACATGAACAGGAATGTCAAATTCATTTTCATCAATTCGGACTTTTCCGGCATAGATATCAAATTTAACTTCTCCTCTTGCCATTCGCATATCTCGTTCACCAACACGAGTCCAATCAAGTCCTTGTAAGTCTTGTTCATCAATTACCAGCCAGCCAGAGAAGCCTGTATCTAGCATTACATCAATTGGCAGCTCTAATTCATCACCAGCAATCAGTTCAATCTCGAAAAACAACTCGTCCCTTTCACCAAACCAGCCCGAAATCATATTGTTCCAGATACCCCAGTCTCATTAATCTGGAAGAGATAAAAAGGAGCGTTAGGGTGCTTTTGACGACACATATTCATAACCGCAATTTCATCTTTATCAATGAAATAATCTCCACTATTCGGTTCAACAGTTATGTACCAGTTGTAGTGAGTTTTAATTAACTCTGGTTGAACCTTGTCGAAAATCGGTTTGCAGCGTTGATAAAATGCCTCACGTTCAGCTTGTCGTTTGGCTTTCTGTTCTTCCGTCCACTGAATTTCCGGGAATATTCTTCCTCGTCGTGCTGTGCGCGTCGGTTTTGCTTCGGTCATTGTTGTTTTATAAGCGCGTCTATTCTTTAATTTTTGCGTACTTTGCCTTTGTATGCTTGCGTGGCGATCGCAGATATTTATTAAACTTGGAGTGATGATTGAAGCGATCGCTCTTTTAACTTACCCAAATGCAACTTTACAGCGTCTTGATTGGCTTTTTAGGTAACATAACCTTAAGAGAGCTTACAGGCTAACAGAAACTTGCTAATTTGAGAGTAACATTAAGTTAGATATTCAATAAAAGAAGGTAAGATGACTTCCCAAGTTGTAAATACTACCTCAGAATTAATTGCCAAGCTGCAAACTCTACCACCAGAACAGCAACAACAGGTGCTAGATTTTGTGGAATTTTTAGCACAGAAATACGTCCAGCCTCAAGCACCTAAAAAACGGGTAATGGGTTTGCATAAAGGTCAGATATGGATGAGTGAGGATTTTAATGATCCTTTGCCAGATGAATTTTGGATGGGTGAAGGTGTAGTGTGAAATTGTTATTAGATACTCACGTACTTATCTGGTCAGCAGGAAATCCTGAAAGGCTCTCTAATAAGGTTACAAAGTTATTAAATAATACTAACAATTCTTGGATATTTAGTCTCGCTAGTATCTGGTAAATGCAAATCAAACTTCAAACTGGCAAGCTAACTCTCAACTTACCACTACCCGAATTGATAGAGACTCAACGAGAAGCAAACGATTTACAAATATTACCAATGGAGTTACCTCACATCTATACCTTAGAGGGTTTACCCAATCATCACCGCGACCCTTTTGACCGAATTTTAGTTGCTCAGGCAATTGTTGAAAATATACCTTTGGTAAGTATAGATGCGGTGTTTGATGTCTATCCAGTTAACAAGTTGTGGTAACGATTAAGTTAATTCTATTAAATGGCATAACTTTACAAGCTGACAGCAAATACTGGTTGGATTTTTGGATTTCGTTAAGTTAACTAAAAGAGCGATCGCTCTTTAACTTTTCCTATTTATCCAATCTTCCCCACCAGCTAATTGAGCTAGATAATCATCCATAATCGCTGGTAATTCTTTTGCCGAATAAATATATGTTAAAGCCAGAAATCTAGTTGTTGTAGTTAAAATCTGCTTCCTATCCAGTATTGCTGATAGTTGAGAGCGAGTATATTTTCCGTTAAAAACTTCCAGACTTGCATCAGCTATAGCATCTTCAATTACTTCCTCTTCTATAAACGTTGACCATTCATCTTGATTGATGTAGTAAGAGGTTTTATTGTCTTTAATATTTAACTTTCTAATTTATTTGATTGAATTGCGAATAGAATTTACCCAAGAAGCAGTTAATCGCTGTTCTATTTGGTTTTTTATCAAATGAATCAACAGAATGTTTAAATAAGATTGAATATTACGCAGAATAGCTTGTTTCCTCATGCCCTCTAATTCATCAACAATCATCAAAGCATCTGCGTATCTTCCTTGGAGGATACTATTTCTTAGTTCGATTAATTATTGTGTCATTTGTATTACCTGCAATACTTAACGGTGATAATCTAAATTTAACAGTTGGAAGTCCCTATAAAAGCCAGTTGATAACAATAAGTTGAATTACTTAAGACTTACCCAAAAAAACCCGGTTTTTAGGAAAAATCGTTGGTTTTACAACTAAATTTGGACGAATAAACCGGGTTTATGGCTGTTGCGTGCGTAAGTCCCGTTACTAACGCATTACAAACCCAAACAGTAGCGAACCGCAGCTTCTACTTCCAGCATCTTGATATCTGACATCTTACCACCTGGGTCAGCAGGAAAGCGATTTGGGTCTAAAGAACGAACTTGAAAACACAGGAAAACAGTTTCTATAGATAACCCACTATCACTTGGAGAAACTCTTACATTTGTTGGATAATCGCGCTTAATATTTGTTCCTTTTGTACCTACTACTACAGTTACAACCAAAGGTAATTGATTTATAGTGTCTATAGATAACACCAAAACGGGTCGGGTTCCTGCTTGTTCTCTACCCTGTACGGGATTAAGATTAACAAAATAAATTTGTCCCCGCTCAATGCTCACAGTTTTTCTAAACCATCCATTTCAGTAACAGTAAATTCATCGTTGATAGAAGTAATTTCTCTTTGTATATCTAAATCGCTAGCCATTGCAGCTAACTGCTCACCCATATATTTTTTATCAATAAATTTATATGCTACTAGCTTCTTTTCTTGCACTTGTCTTTTAATACGTTCTAGAAGCCATTCTTGTTCTTCTAAAGACAAAGTACGGATTGAACGCTCTATTTCTAACAAATGTGGTGATATCATATTGCCTTTGTGCCAATAACAGTCGATTTCATAAACATATTGTAGTTAACAAGACTGAGGGTTCGCTCTTTGCTCGCTCTTTTAATCAAGCCAAATGTAAGTTGACAGCAGCAGATTATACTTGCAACGTTTAATCTAAACTTGAAACCGTATTGTTGTGTATCGATAAACTAAATTAACACTCCACAGCTTACCAAAACCGAAGTCGCAATAAATTTTACTCGTTTTTATCGAAAGTCGATTGCTGAATTTGGGATTCAAGGTCTTGTTCCCACTGATTATTATCTGGGTCAATGGTAATCATACGTCCCGATGCTTTGGAACGATCTATATATAGATGAAACGCTTCTAAATCTTCTCGGTGAGTCAAAACATATTGACGTAACTCGTCAATACTCATCGCGTCATAATTTGCCGTTGTCATGCCTCCTAACCTCCTGTTGGTTTAATCTCAAAGTCGAGGTTGTCGCAAGCAAGCACGTATAGATTCCCAGTACGCTCATCTATTCTGATAATTTCAACGCTTCTATACTGCCACCCAGGATAGATAACATTTGTTAATCGATAGCATAGCCGATAAAGCCCTTGGGCTTGTTTATCTGTGGGTTCCATACTCCTAAAAGTTTAACTTACACACCTGATAATAGCGGCTTTGAATTGCGATATTTCATCAATCGGTTGGCAGATTATACTTGCGACGTTGTTATAAAGCAAACTCATCAAAAGAACGGAATCGTCCAGCCTCAAAATCATCCAAACCACGCTGGATGCCTTCAATAGCTTCTTGGGAGTCTTGCGCTTCCCACTCCAAAACGCTAGCCAGCATTTGGGCTGCAACAATACTTACATCCTGCCCGCTTTGTGCAGCTTTTTCACGAAGTCGCGCTTCGACTTCCGGACTGAGAGAAATTACTATGGTCATAGACTTGCTTCTTTTAATATCAAGCCCTGCACGTCATTCTAACAGAGCTAGATAACAATTGTTTGCTGTTTGAATGAAGGCGATCGCACTGCATACAGACACCAAGAGCGCGTATTGCACTTTATCTAAGAGTGACAGCAGTTGTTTAGCAGGCACTTCTAATCAGGAATGGATAGATTATTCCACAAACCCAAGCCGATTCACCATTGAGTCTAATGGGAATGAGACGGTAATTAGGGGTGATGCTCAAGATACCGATGGATCGTTGATTGTCAAGGATACGTTGATAGTAAAATATGCTAAACCGTTGCATTCTGCTTTGAAGTTTGATTCTGCGGCTTCCCAAGTAGTCGATGAAACCTCATCTTTAACTAGGATTATTCAGGCAGAAGATGGCTACGCAAATCTACGAAGTCTTCCAAGTACTGAAGGTATTGTGTTAGCCAAGATTCCAAATGGCACTTCTGCAAACATTCTTAGGCAGCAGACAAATAGTTCTGAACAACTTTGGTATAAAGTTCAGGTGAATGGACAGCTTGGCTGGATTTTTTCAGATTTGCTTAAACCTAATCTTGCTACTTCCACTGCTGTTACACCTGAACCAGTGATAAATCCATCTTTTCTTGCACCTGAAGAATACCGATTGAAAAGTGAGATATCTTTTGAAACGAACCACAAAAGCCGCAAAGGACGCAAAAGAAGAAAGTAGAGACGTGATAAACCCGCATCTCCACAAACTCTCCAAGTCCAATATTTTCAGATTTGGGATTTGAGATTTTTTCAATCCAAAATCCCAAATCTAAAATCCAAAATTGCTTACGCGCTCATCTCTAACATTCGCTGCATCGGACGCAACGCTGCTAACCGTATCTCCTCAGACATCGTAATTTCCGGCGCCCGATTCTTCATCGCTAAATACAACTTCTCCAGCGTATTCAACCGCATAAATGGACACTCATTACAATTACAATTATTCATCGGCGGTGCGGGAATAAACTGTTTGTGCGATGCCATTTTTTGCATTTGGTGAATGATTCCTGGCTCTGTAGCCACGATGAATTCTTTTGTTGGACTTTCTTGACAATATTTGAGTAAAGCCGCTGTAGAGCCAATAAAGCTGGCGTGGCGCAATACGGAAGTTTCACATTCTGGGTGGGCGATCGCCTCTGCTTGAGGATGTGCTATTTTTAACTGCACCATTTTCTTCTCAGAAAAGGTTTCATGCACAATACAGCTTCCTTGCCACAGTACCAAGTCTCGCTTTGTTTGTTCCATCACATACCCTCCCAAGTTGCGATCGGGAGCAAAAATAATCGGCTGTTCCTTCGGTATCTGCTGCACTATCTTCACAGCGTTGGAACTGGTGCAGATAATATCGCTCATCGCCTTAATTTCGGCGGAACAGTTGATGTAAGAAATCACCAAATGTCCGGGATGAGCGGCTTTAAACTCTGCAAAATCCTGCGGTGGACAACTATCAGCTAAAGAACAACCAGCAGTCAAATCTGGTAAAAGTACCAATTTGTCAGGATTGAGAATCTTTGCCGTTTCTGCCATGAAGTGAACACCAGCAAAGACAATTACATCAGCATTGGTTTTCGCTGCTGCATTTGCCAGTTGTAGTGAATCGCCAATAAAGTCTGCGATATCCTGAATATCTGGCTCTTGATAATAATGTGCCAGAATTACCGCGTTGAGTTCTTTTTTCAGACTCTCAATCGCGGCAAATAAATCGCGTGGTAATGCACCCAGTTGGGTGTTGTCTCGTTGAGCAAGTGCAGTGGTAAACACAGTTAGGAGTTGCTAAAAGATGCAAGTAATTGTCTTGTGGAATCAATTATAGTAGTTTTTACCAAAAATAGAAGGTCGGTAATCCTCCTTCTTTGGGATTGTGCCAAAATCAGCTTGAGTTTTTTATGCTGGAAGAAGATGGCAAGGAAGATGGCATGAGCAGTCAGAAAAAAACAAGCATGGTGAAAATAGCTGTAGTCGGAGATGTTCACGACCAATGGGAAGAAGAAGATGGAATTGCGCTGAAACATCTGGGTATTGACTTAGTGCTGTTTGTCGGCGATTTTGGCAACGAGTCGGTTTCGGTGGTGAAAGCGATCGCTTCCCTTGACATCCCCAAAGCAGCGGTGATGGGAAACCACGATGCATGGTACTCTGCTACAGATTGGGGACGCAGAAAGTGTCCCTACGATCGCACTAAGGAAGATTGGGTACAGCAGCAACTCGATTTATTGGGTGAAACTCATGTAGGTTACAGCAAGCTGGATTTTCCGGAACTGAATTTATCTGTGGTGGGAAGTCGTCCCTTTAGCTGGGGTGGATCGCAGTGGAAATATAATGATTTTTACGAAGAACGGTATGCAGTCACGAGTTTTAAAGAATCTTGCGATCGCATTGTTGCAGCCGCAAACAGCGCCGCTTATGAGACAATTATTTTTATCGGTCACAATGGACCCGTTGGTTTAGGCGATCGTCCGGAAGACCCTTGTGGTAAAGATTGGGAACCGAAAGGTGGAGACTTTGGCGATCCAGATTTTACCGAGGCGATCGCTTCTGTTCGCGCTGCTGGGAAAAGCATTCCTCTGGTAACATTTGGTCACATGCACCACAGTCTGCGACACACAAAGAAAATGTTGCGAAAGTCGCTTGTAGCTACAGAAAACACGATTTACTTAAATGCAGCGAGTGTGCCGAGGATTGTGCAAAATAATAGCGATCGCTTGCGTAATTTCTCGATAGTCACCTTAAAAGCCGGTGTTGTTTCCCAAGTCTCTTTAGTTTGGGTTGGCAAAGATTTCACCGTCGCTTCAGAAGAAATTTTATATGAACAATCCAATCAAGTAGTGCAAACTGCGTAAATGAGATATAGTATGATATGTCTGTCTTAGCTGACAGTCTACCTGGAGAGGTGGCAGAGTGGTCGATTGCGTCCGACTTGAAATCGGATGATGTGAAAGCATCCGGGAGTTCGAATCTCCCCTTCTCCGTTATTTCAGGCATTTAAACAGTAGCAGGATAAGGTAAGTTAATCCCGTTACTCATTGGTTACTCAAGTTTCTGTTTTACATACCCTTGGGGTATGTAAAACATTTTTTCTGAAAGACGTTCTATTGCGCTCTATAAGCCTTGTATGATAGTTGTAACTGTAATGTAATAAGTGCTAATAAAAATCCCCTGCTACTAAAAGGGGATTTTTATTAGCATGTATTTATACTTATTCTTTTTCTTCTAATTCATCCAGTTCATCCAGCGCTTTATCTATAGCTTGGCGAATAAACTCTGATTTTGCATCTCCTAACACTTTAAGACGTTTGTAAGTAGATTCAGTGATTTTAATTGTTAATTGTTTTACTAATGACTCGTTTCTGTTAGTGGTAAAACCATGTTGCTTGATATTTGGATTGCCGCCTTTACGCGCCATTGTGTAAATATTTTGTTACAAATCTTGCTTAATAACAAGTAAACCTATTAATAGTATTAATTGGGGGTTGATAGCCTGAGAAACTTTACAACCCCCAATATCCACTTTATGAGAATGGACAATTCCATGTTTACACGTTCTGAATTAGAAATCAAAACTTTAGGGGAACTAAAGGGACTCTGCAAGCAGTACGGACTTAAACCACTGGGGAATCCTGCTTATAAAACTGCCTGGATTGATGCTCTATTAACCTTTGCAGTTGTCGCTTTACGTCAAATGAAGGAAGGGGAAGGATTAAGGAGAATGACCTTTAAAAACTTCCAAGACATAGGACAAGCACTCGACCAAATGGGAGAACCTACAGACCAGCAAGCAGCATTGATTAGAGCAACGATGCAAGGAAAGCGTTTAGAGTATCCCCACCGCTATGAGCAACAGATGCTGCTTAACTTGCACAAAGCTAAGATGCACCTTGAGCAAGCGTTAGATTTGTTGAACATATAAGTTTGTTGTAGCGAGATTGTAATCACATTTCTTTCCCCTACCCAAAAGTAGGGGTTTTTTATATGTTGTTGAGATTACTTAAAGTTCTAACTGAAAACTGCTATAGTTGGGTGATTATGTGATGTCTAACGACTTTAAGTTCCTCGTTTTAATACTTGTATAGCTTTAAATCCTTCCCATGTTTGGCTAAAGAATACGATGGGAACAATCAAACCTACTGGTTTACCAGTTTGAATCATATTGTAAATACCAGTTAATAAATTTAGTAGCATAAAACCTACAGCAATTCCCAAAGCAAGCTTTGATTTGCGCTGTACGAAAAAACCCAAAACTAAGTAAAGTAAACCAAAAGTAAAAAAGATAATTCCTATTGTCGTTCCTTCGCTTAATTTATTGCCAGCAACAAATGCTAATATCCCCAGAAAAAGACTCAAAACTCCAACTGCATAGACTGCACGGTAAGCAGAAGATAATTTTTTTCGTGAATCTGAGATTTGTTGTGTTTTGCTAGTCATGATTTGTTAAATTTATATTGCTCAAATTTTAATTTTTGAAGTGTAGAAGTCTGATTGCTCTAATCTAAGTCTTGCGAAAAACTTAGAAATCTGGGAGAGCTTTTTTCTTCCAAACATGAGAAATGTTTTTATATTGACGGTCTAGTTGGGTGGTTGCACAAGTAAGCGTTCGCGCTTTTTCCTCAAGCTGGCTTATCTGTTTAGTGAAACTAACTGCAAACCCCAACAGAAATAATGAAAATACTCCTGTAAAACCTTGAGTAACAATATAGGCAACGCAACTACCAAACGCGCTAATCAATACAATGATTTGAGCTAGCGCTCCATACATATCAAGCCGCACAATAGATTTATATTCTTCTAGGGATTTATCATTGGCGATCTCTATATTATTTTCCAGAAATTTCGCAAGTTGAGCTTTCAAATAAAAAGATATAGCAATCGATAACAAGCACAGTCCAATATACGCAAAGCGCAAAAACATTGTTTCACCCCATGAAAATAGTTGTTTAATTACTGCCATGAATAGCTTGTATTTTTTATACAATTAATGGCAATAATTAATCCTGGGTACTCTTACGGAAACTTGAAAATTAGGTGATAATACATAAAATAATTTGGCTGGTAAATCTTAAAATCCCTATTTGCTGGTAGTAGTGGGAATTTCGCACAATCTCAGTAAACCAAAAAGTTTTCTCCTCAAGGCGATCGCTAACCAGCCATTGCGTAGTTTTAGGTGCTAGGTGATACTAAATATCTTAAAAGTACTTATGCTTCT
>NZ_JBPAOH010000084.1:0-33862 GCF_050875635.1 Tolypothrix sp. VBCCA 56010 | reverse complement strand
CTGCATCAGGAAACACTTGGCTACTCAAAGCTGTGTTGTTGCCATTTATAGAAATATCATCCGACGCTGCGATCGCGATATTACCTGCATTTCCCTGTCCAAAAGTATGGGCAATTAAGTTAGCACCACCAGATACCATCACTTTGGCTGCATTAATGGCAATATTACCACCATTAGCACTCACATCAACTATAGCGCCATTGGTCAGTGACACATCACTTCGTTGCACTCCCTCAGGAAAACTCAAACTCAAATCGTTACCACTCAAATTTAAGCCTACAGTTCCTAGTTCTGCTAATCCTCCTAACTCAACTCGACCACCAAAAGCGTTTAGTCTTCCGCTATCGATGCTGATGTTGCCACCTACTAAAAACAAACCCTGACCATCACGAACACTTAGATTAGTAGCGGTGGTTGAGATGTTCGGATTTGATGCAGCAGCAATTTGATTGAAGAACAACGCGTCAGGATTTACTGTCAATAAAGCAGGATTATTCGGGTTGGAAGCACTAAAAAAACCTTGATTGCCAAATTGAATCGCATTTGCTGTAGTTGCTACAAACGATCCCCCGACATTCAAGCTGGCATTCGGTCCGAAAACAATTCCGTTCTTGTTGAGTAAAAATAGATTAGCTGTACCATTTGCCCCCAAAATACCGTCAATATTAGATACAGACGAACCAGTTACCCGACTGATAATATTTTGTATCGTCTGGGCATTGTTGAAAAAAGCCGATCCGTTGGTGGGAACAGAGAATTCACTAAAGCTGTGGAATAAATTTCCCCCTGCTTGAGTTCCACCATTAATTGTAAAGTTATTACCGTTAACTGTAACCGCAGAGTTTACTGGTAAACTGGTATCTGGTACTATTTGTTGAGCTTGGACGTTTGCAGATGCGTTCAGCGCTCCTGCTAACCCTAAAACTACTACCCAAGACAAGCTCGCGCATCCCTGTTTTCTGCCCATAGCCATATCAGTCAGGTTCTCCTACGATATTTCAGTAATCTCACCTGTAACCGTAACCTTGGGCAATTATTTCTCAGAAATAATTAGAAATAATTCCTACAGTATTTTCGCAGGAAAACAAACATTTTGTGAAAAAAGTTGGAATAATCTATCTCTGGGAGGATAATAAGACTGTCAAATTTTTCCTGGACTGCGGCTGTTTTTTCCAAACCGCGAAGATTTTACTTAGAAAAGCACAAATACTCAAAGCACGACTATCAGATGCAAAGGAAAATTAACGCAACAATAGTTGATTGTTAAATCAGGCTGTTGGAACTGGCTCGCGCTTATTTTAATTAGATTTAACGTCTCTTTTCAGTTTCGGTTTGTTTGAAAAGAGTGATACATTGTACCTTCCGGAGCAAGACGAATAGCTGTGTTATAATCAGTCATTGCTTTTAACTTATCGCCGATCTCATAATAAAGCTGACTGCGCCAAAGGTAAAACAGCGGGTTGTCTGGATGAAGATTAATCGCTTGAGTGTAATCTTCAAGTGCTCCATTTTTATCTTCGAGATTTTTGCGACGCAAGTTAGCGCGTTCAGTGTAAAGGTAAGCATCATTTGGACGAGTACGAATTGCATTATTGAATAAAGCGATCGCTCTATTCGTGTCTCCTTGTTTAAAAAAGGTACGAGCTTGTTCAACGTATGCAGCAGTATGGCTCTGTTTCGTAACGGACGCAATACTAACTCTAGCCCTAATTTTATGCTCCTTTTTTGGTATAGGCACATCTGCTGTTGTTGCTTTATGCTTGCCCGGATTCAGAGCTTTGTAAACTAAATTAACAGTGGAGCCAAAAACTAAGCCAACTCCAACTAAAATAAGAATCACCGACAGGCTATGCTCGCCGCTGTTACGACTATTTTCATAGCCTTGAAAATCTTTGGTGAACGAATTTTCGTAAACCTGAGTGGCTTGTGCAGGTTGAATTATAGCTTGACTTACTACAGGAATGGCGGTTAGCAGTGGTGCAACGCCAAGGATTTTTCTATTCATAATCTAGTTGCTCCACACATGACATAGTTTTTTTATATTGCAAATCAAGAACAACATAATTAAAGTTAATATCTCTGTCAGCTAAATTAAGTTAGTTAGATTCAACTTGATATTTCAGCAAGTATTTCCGACAAAAGATATTTATAGTATCTAATTTTGCCAGAGTAACTCACTTTTGACTTCTGTAAATCGAACTAGACCATAAGGAAAACTATTACTACACAGTAAAGGATTACGCATCGGTCATTTGATAGAAAAGCTACATTCAAAGGAGAGGGGAATGGGGAATGGAAAATGGGCAATTGTTTAATGGGCAATTGCTTAATGGGAATAAAGCCAAATTTCGATCTCAGCCCACTTGGACGCTTGCCCCATGCCCCGATTTATGCACAAGGCGCACTGTCCGAATCGTGTCTAACATGAGTGAAATCCGCCATATTCTGAAAGTATCAAAAATAAAGGCAAATATAAAATAAAATATTGTAAAGCTTCATAAATTCTCGCTCATATCACCTTTACAGCGTCTTCGTGCAGAAAGCTCATCGGCATGTCTTTCCGTGGGGACAAAGGCTGAAATGTCGGACGAGTATTGACTTGTGTTCAGCAGCGCAAAAAAATAGACAGCTTAAAAAAATAACTGTCTGTTTTCAACTGATTATTCAAGGTGGCTTTACAAACATCTTTGCTTTGATTGGTTGTAACAACTTGAGGTTTTTACTGACCTGGGAGCAACGGTTCACTGACCAAGTTATCCAAACCTACGCTCTTTGAGGTTAGCAATGCTTGCCACTGTGCTTTTAATTCCGCATTATTGGGATTGGAGGAAAGCGGCTTTGCCAAACTAGCAAGGCTATCTTGCCAAATGCCGGCTTCTGCATAAAGATTGGCACTCTCTTGAGGACTTGCTGTTGCTAGCTTGCTCGCTAGTTGAGGTTCTGTTTGAACGCGCACGATCGCACCTTCGACAAACTTGTCTTTGGAGCGTTCTTTAGGGTTGCAAATTATTGAGAACGACCAACGATACACCTTACCTACTTCTAGTGAAGCTTGATTAAAGGGAATACTGACTATTCCACCTTTTTCATTTGATTTATAGGTTTGCTTGTATTCTTTATCTCGATCGTGCAATACTAGCTCTAATGTTGCAGAAGTTTGCGGAACGTAGAAAAAGAAAGTAGGATTTGCTTGTGTTGTTTGCCCTATGTTAGAATTCGGGACTATAGCAGTCAGAGGATTTTGCCCGGAAGAGCAATTTTTCTCTTGGGGAGATCGCGATCCACCTGCTACCCGTCTGCCTGGTGCTTTTAGACCTTCTGGTGCTTTAAATGTTATTCGAGCTTCTGCGCTTGTAAAAGGAATCAGGAAAGACAACCCGAAAACTACAAATAATAGTTTTGCCCACAATCTTTGTTTGTAAAGAAATTTCATAAAAATAAAGGTGCGACTAAAACCCCATTAGTTATTGGACTAACAGCCGCCCTCTCCATACTTAGTTGGCGAAATTGTGCATATATTCAGTTACTGATTATAAAGTAAAATTGTCGAAAAATTCTTAACATTACATGATGAAATGTTAAGTATTATATTGTTTGTGAGTTTAGACTAGCTTATTTGGGATTATTAAGATTATTTCCTAATGCTCATAGGACTTACGCACTTCCTTCGTCAAAGCTTGAATTTACGTAGGGGCAATTCATCAATTGCCCCTACAAAACTTCAGTTTTGCGTAAGTCCTTGCTCAGTTTCGTTTTGGCAGGTAGTAGGCGTATCGATACGGTTAGTTTCGCTTTGTGATGCAATTAGGGTGACTTCGCCAAACTTATTGAATACCCAACCAGTGGCAGGTACGATCGCGATGCCCGATGTTGTTTGTTTTTTTGGCTTTGAAGTAGATGTAGAGATATTCTCAGAGCTGCGGATATTGGTTAAGCGTGTATCCGACCAGACTACATCACTTGTCAGCGGGTCATCAGGGCTTATAGGTAAACCACCACGTCCGGTATAAGTGAAGCTACTGCCATTTTTGCCTGCGATCGCACCACAATTAGAAGCAATTAGCCTGGAAACTTCAACTACACTTGCAGGCAATTCCAGCAAACCACGGCGGGGATCTATATCCAGCGTGTTAATATCTACCGTACCTGGATTGTTAAATTCAGAACTAGCATCTATATCGTTAGTATTGTTGACGGGAATGGCTCGACCTTCAAAAAAGCCAAAAAGCCCTTGAGTAGTGATTCTAATATTACCGCCTCTTCCACCAGAAGCACTGGCTATTATATCACTATTTTCTCCAAAAGGCGCAATTACAAAACCTTTCTGAGCATCAATAATGATATTACCACCTGTGGCGATGCCATTGGCTTGAGCAGAGATGCGGCTATTATTTTGCATTAATAACAAATCTACATCTTGTAGCCGGATGTTTGCTCCCGGTTGAGTACCAGTAATTGCGGTTTCCGCAGTCAAACTTCCTTGATTGAGGCGAATAGTGTTTGCGGTAATATCTAAATTACCTGCTTGTCCTTGAGGACTGCTGACTGAGATTGTTGCACCATCTTGAACTCGCAACGAAGGAGTGTTAATTGTTAAGTTACCTCCTTGAGCCGTTGAGTTAGGGGAAGTATTGGCAAAAAATCCACTATCAGCACCACTAATAGTAATACCTTCAGCAACTTTGAGATTAATATCGCCTGCATCTCCACTGCTACGGGTAGTCGTAATCACCTGTCCGCCGTTTTTGATATTAAAAGTGTTTGCCTCAATAGTTACATCTCCCCCTGTTTGAGAATTTGAGGTTTGAGCATTGACAACAGCTCCATTTGACAGACTAAAGGAATTTGTTTTCACTGCGATCGCTCCTCCTGAACCATTTGCTTGACTTCCTGTGCTGGTAAACACCCCACTAGAGAAGCCATTCGTTCCTACCCCATCTAGAGAAACTGCATCACGGGCATCAATTCTAACTGTACCTGCCTTACCGTTTCCGAGAGTGCTAGCAGTGATTTGACCACCTTGATTTACAGACAGAGTGTTTGTGTTGATATCAATACTGCCACCTTGTCCTTGTGCTTGGGCGTTGACAGCGGTAGAAATCAAGCCATTGTCAAAGACAGAAACTAAGTTAGCTTGAGAAACTTTGATGCTGCCAGCGTTTCCCTGTCCGCTGGTACTAGCTGCAAGTGCAGCACCGTCGGAGATAGTTAGCAAGCCGGTTTGCACTGTTATATTACCACCGCTTCCTGTAGACTTTTCACCGACAGCAGTAGTCAACAGACTCCGACCAACTACGTCATTAGGATTCGGGCTTTGTTGTGAAGTGCCAGTCAATTCTACAGTAGCGGCGCGAACATTTAAAGGACCCGCATTTCCCGGACCTACTGTAGAAACCGATGCCTGTGCCCCATTTTTGATTAACAAACGTCCAGTATTAATAGTCAAGCTTCCGGCATTTCCGTTACCTGCGCTTCCACTAATTATGCCGCTGGGATACGGACGATTCTCGACGATGTTAAATACATTAGCTCCCCCAGGTCCAATCAGTTGCTTCACTAGTTCGGCGGACACCCCAAGTCTTGAAGTGCCAATCAGTTCTACAGAGTCAGAGGCATTTACGGTCAAGTCTCCCCCCTGTCCTGAGCTAGAAGTACCCGCAGAGATGATTGCTCCATCACTGACGCTCAACCGTTGAGTATTGATAGTCAACGGTTGAGCGTCTCCGGCTCCTTGTGTTCCACTAGCCAAAACGGTAGGAAGACCATTGAAAGAGGTGCCACTTAGTTTTACAGACTCCGAGGCGTTAATGGTCAATTCCCCCCCTGGCATCTTGCCACCACGATCGGGACCAGTACCCGTTGTCACCCATGCCCCATCACGGACAATCAACTGCCGAGTTTCAATCTTTAAGTTGCCGCCTAGTCCAAAACCGTTAGTTCCATTCCGCAATCCGCTAGGAATCCTATTTGCTACGCTGAAGTCTTCTCCGAAAACATCAATAGCTGAAGTACCACTTATATCTATGAAGTCTGCCTTCACGGTCAAATCCCCTCCATCCCCTGTTGTTTCAGTACCTGCCGATACCAGTGCTCCACCAGAGACAATCAACCGCCCAGTATTAATGGTCAAATCTCCGGCATCTCCACCAAAAGGTGTAGAGCTACCGACAACATTCCTTGAAGCGGAAAACAAGCCAACAGGAACATTGACAGTACCACCGAGAATGGGAATATTAATTTTAACCGTACCATTCGACGTGGGACTGCCAGTTATTTCCACTGAGTCAGAGGCGTTTACAATCAAATCCCCAGCACGACCACCAGAAAGAGTAGCAGTCGCTAATACGCCATCAGTAACGATCAACTTTCCTGTATCAACGCGCAAGTTGCCAGCATTTCCACGACCAAAAGCAGCGTTGTAAACAGAGCTATTTTCGATTCGCAATGTTCCTGTGGCGTTGAGGTTGACATCTCCTGCCTGAGCGTTATTGGTGACTGCAAGGGGGCTGATACCTGCACGCAGGTTACTTCCTTTCAAAATATCTATATCATCAGCGTTAACGGCAATACTACCGCCACCACCAGAGGCAACACTGACGTTTGAGCCATTGGTAAGCGAAACCGAAGCTCGTGAGACATTATCCGGAAAATTTAAGCTGAGAATATTACCGTTGGTACTCAGCCCAATTGTACCTGGTTCTGCCAATCCTCCCAATTCAATTCGCCCACCGGGAGCTTCTAATGTTGCATTATCTACTTTAACGTCACCGCCGACTAGCAACAAGCTTTGACCGTTGTAAGGATTGCTGAAAAAACTACCAGAAACATTTATTGGTGGTGGTGTTCTCAAAGTTGATAAAAATCCGCTGGGATCGCCGACAATGGTTAGCAAGCTAGTTGCTCCACCCGGATTTGTCGCACTAAATTGGCTGCCATTTGCCCAAAAGAGCGCATTAGCAGTTGTAGCGATAAAAGAGCCTCTGGTTGCACTTCCCACATTCAAGCTTGCATTTGGACCAAAGATGATGCCACTGGGATTGATGAAGAAAAGATTGACATTGCGACTTTGGGTGAAAATCGAACCATCAATGAAGGAAGTAGAACCACCTGTAACACGAGACAAAATATTGCGGATATTAGCTGCACTTTGAAAATTCGCACTCTCACCTGTGTTTAGGTTGAAGCGTCCGAAACTTTGAAATAAATTATTACCTACAGCTAGACCATCTGCTTGTTCTATTGTGTAGTTCGGTCCGCTTAAAGTTCGCGCAGGACCGAGAGTGCCATCTAAGGTGATGCTTTGAGCGGCACATTTGGTTGCGGTTGCGATCGCTCCACCGATAACCAAAAGTACTCCTAGTCCCAATCGTTTCCAGTTGCGAACCATAACTTACAGCCTTTTCAACTTAAATAATTATCCCAGTGGCGGACTACTAAACCAATAGACATAAAAGTGAAAAACGCTATATGCGTTGCCCTGACGGTACGAGTGTAGGGACAATTCATGAATTGTCCCTACGACTTCTATGTCTAATTGATAAATACAGTATATTTGCGGTTGCGTTCATTTTTAGGTTACGTTTTATTGATGACAATATAAAGCGATCGCCTTCACAGTACTGACCAGCGATTGAGGCAGTCTACTAATAAACCCACAAACTAGGTTTATCTGTTGGTTCAGTATAATTCGCAATGGCAAAATTTTTAAGTTACGTTTGATTACGTCCGTTTAGGATTCGTGAAAAAACAAGATTCCCTCAAAATCCCTGACTTCTCGCTCGAAGTCGGGGATCTAAAGAATACAAAGCATTGCAAAGCGCAATCTTGTTTTGAGCTAAACCTCTAATTTATAACTTTTGAATACTGAAAAAATTAATCGACAAAAGGCAATAAATTTTCCTCAGGATAATTATATAGGACTTACGCAAAAAACCTTACCAGTTCCTGAATTTCAGAGTGCGATAATTCATGAATTATCGCTTAAAAGATATATTTTGCGCTCTTAACTGTTATATTATCGGCATCGAGAAGAGTGAATAGTTAAGTAAAGGGCGCGAAAATAAATATAATTGGTGAGGGTTAGGCATTGGGCAGGCTCGCAATGCCCCAGATCGCCCAAAACCATCATCCAAATCAAAATTTGTGGAAATCGATATTGACAGGCTTGCACAAAAACTGTAGATTCTGAGATGTTGTAGTTAATAAACGGGTTGCTTCGGGTAAACGCGATTGGGACAAATAAAGCTTGTCTACCAATGGCAAAACTGTTTTTGTCAGAAAGAATTAAATGCAATGAGAGTGAGCAAGCTTTACATAACCCGACAATATAGATAAAAATAATTTAATGAAGAAGTCAGAAGTCACCAAGTCAGAAGTCAGAATACAACCTACGCAAAGCGCGAGATATTATCCTGGATTCTGCCGTAACTGTATTCTCAATTCTTTCTTAATGAAACTAAAATTATCCTGAAGACAGCATTTATTGGCTGTCTTAAAGAAAAGCAGCGACTAGAGGAGAGATAAAAACGATGAGGGATTCTTATCTGTTGGCAGCAAGCTTGTTGACAGGGTTGGCAATACCAGCATCGGGTCTTCCACAGTTATCGATGATTCAACAAGAAAATCATCCAGTGCTGTGGAATTTAAAACAAGCTTCGCTGCCAAGTGTAGGTGAGAAAATCATCCCTAGTGTGGAAATCTCCTTACCAGAATTCAGCAAGCCGTTATCGCCTTACTTAAAGAGTTTGCCATCCACTGTTGAAGAGAAAATCGCCCCTAGTGGGGAAATCTCCTCACCAGAATTCAGCAACCAGGTATTGTCGGCGCCAAGAGAGTCATCATTTAACATGGATTCCGAACCAGTAGATCGCACGCTGGTATCGGGTAAACAACTTTATTACCAAAGATTAAATGCTCTGAAAATAGGTCAGATTTACACGCGGGTGGATGATGATGTACGATCGCTTGGACGATCGAGCAGTAAACATCAACTAACTTATCAGGACTGGAAAACTTTATTAGCCTTAGAAGCGAGAGCGATCGCTCGAGGTCAAGGAACAAATCATCTCAATGTTTTAGTTGGTGATTCTTTGAGTATGTGGTTTCCCGCTCAAAAATTGCCCACCGGGAAATTATGGCTGAATCAAGGAATATCTGGAGATACTTCCAGTGGTGTATTAAAAAGATTATCTTTCTTTTCTAAAACGCGACCGGATGTGATTTACGTCATGGCGGGAATCAACGATTTACGCAATGGTGTTAGTGATGAAACTATTTTGCGTAATCACCGCCGGATTATTCGTACACTGAAGCAGAGTCACCCAGAAAGTTTAATAATTATCCAATCAATTTTGCCTACTCGCCAGCCGAAAATTCCTAATACCCGAATTCGTCATATTAACGAGCAACTTGCCGAAATTGCCAAAGAACAACAAGTAAATTATCTGAATATCCATAATTGGTTTACAGATTCTGAAGGCAATTTACGAGAAGATTTAACCACAGATGGGTTACATTTGTCAACCCGTGGATATGATGTTTGGCGATGGGCACTACAGCAAGTAGAAACTAAAATGACAGCTAACAAAAGTAAGCGATCGCTTAAGTAATTTTATTAAAAAACTACTAATGGTATCAACTTTATCATCCAAACTTTCGTTAGAAGAATTTCTGCAATTGCCAGAAACCAAACCAGCTAGCGAATATGTTGACGGGAAAATCTACCAAAAACCAATGGCTCAGGGTAAACATAGCATAATCCAAACTGAGTTATCATCTGCTATCAATCAGATAGGTAAATCAAAAAAGCTAGCGTTAGCATTAACCGAGTTACGCTGCACATTTGGGGGACGTTCTTTAGTTCCAGATATTACTGTATTTGAATGGTCACGCATTCCAACTGATGAAAATGGAGAGATTGCTAACAGATTTGAAAGCTCTCCAGATTGGACAATTGAAATTTTATCACCCGATCAATTTCCTAACCGCGTCATTAATAAAATTATTTTCTGTATTAACCAGGGAACAAAACTAGGTTGGTTTATTGATCCCAATGATAAATCAGTGATGGTATTTCAACCTAATCAATTGCCAGCAGTAAAGTATGATAATGATAAATTACCTGTTCTCGATGTTTTAGCGAATTGGCAAATACGAGCAGCAGATATATTTAGCTGGTTAAAAGTTAATTGATTTCGTAGTAAGCACTTCAGTGCTTAATTTAAGCGTTAAAACGCTTACTACGAAAAACATTCTAGGCTTTAACGCTCAAATCACGATTTAAAACTTGATTTAACTTACCGCTGCGATAACCTTCTAAATCCAAAGTTACGTAGATAAATCCCAACTTTTGAAATGCGGAAACGATTGTTGGTAAATCTGTCGTTAACACAAACTCTTTGATTTGTTCTGGTGGTAATTCAATGCGTGCGGTATCTCCATCAGAACGCACCCGCAAATTCTTTAAACCCAATTTACGCAGATAAATTTCCGCTCTTCCTACTCGTTGTAACTTAGCAACAGTAATTTCTTCACCATAGGGAAAACGCGAACTCAGACAAGGTTGAGCAGGTTTATCCCACCAAGGTAAACCCAATTGTTGCGAAAGTTGGCGAACTTCAACTTTAGAAATATTAACTTCTGCTAAAGGCGATCGCGCACCTCTTTCTTTTGCTGCCTGAATTCCTGGGCGATAATCGTGTAAATCATCAGCATTTACCCCATCCACAACATAGGGATAACCCAACTTCAAAGCTAAAGGTTTGAGAGTGTCGTGCAATTCACTTTTACAAAAATAACAGCGGTTGACAGGGTTGGATGTGTAATTAGGATTGGACATCTCGTGCGTCTGGACGATTTGATGAGAAATCCCAATAGTTGCCGCTTGAAGAATCGCGTCTTCCAACTCCTCAGGCAAAAGACTCGGAGAAACAGCCGTCACAGCCAAAGCGCGATCGCCTAAAATATCATAAGCAATCTTAGCAACCAAAGTGCTATCAATACCACCAGAGTAGGCAATTAAAGCCTGCTCCATTTCTTTAAACAAAGTTCTTAGTTGCTCAAGTTTCTCTGTCAGCATCATTTGCAGATCCACCCAAAACCGTATTCAGCCTAACAAATCCTATTGTAGGCATGTGGTAGGGGGAATTGGGAATTGGGAATTGGGAATTGGGCATTGGGCATTGGGCATTGGGAATTGGGCATTGGGAATTGGGCATTGGGCATTGAGAATCGGATAAATTCTTCCTTGTCTCCTTGTCCCATGCCCCATGCCCTATGCCCCATGCCCTATGCCCATTGCCCCATTTTGCTGTATTTTCCTACCAAAGTTGCTAAAAGAGGTAAATCAATCGGTTTAGAAATATAGTCATTGACTCCAGCGGTGAGACAGGTTTCGCGATCGCCTTTCATTGCCATTGCGGTTTGGGCTATTATCGGAATCGTTTTATACTGCTGTTTTTCTCGTAGTTGCTGTACTAGTTTCAAGCCATTTTCATCTGGTAAGTACACATCCATTAAAATCACTGCTGGCTGCAACTGTGTGAGAGCTTGCCACATTTCGGCAGCATTTTTTACCCAAGTTACTTGATAACCCAATTTTTCGAGATAAGTTTTTATAAGTTTGGCATTGGGCAAATCATCTTCCACTAGCAAAATCTTTGAAGATGAGTTATTATTTAGATTCCCCCCATTTCCCCCTACTTCCGTAGAGACGTTCCCCCGGAACGTCTCTACCCCCTCTTTCTGCGTCAGGGGAAGCACGATGGTAAAACGCGAACCTTGATTAAGTTTAGATTCTACTTTCAACCAGCCGCCGTGAATTTCGACGAGTTTCTGAGTTACTGCTAATCCTAAACCAGTACCTTCATCACGACCGGTAGCAGCATTGGCAATTTGGAAATAAGGTTGAAAAAGTTCAGTTTGGTCTTCTTTGGAGATGCCAGCACCAGTGTCCCAAACTGTAAAATACATAAATTCACCCTTGACGGCTACCTTTAACCCAACGCTTCCTGCGGTTGTAAACTTGAGAGCGTTGAATAGCAAATTTAACAGCATTTGCTTGAGTCGCAAAGAGTCGGCTTCGAGAGTTGTGATTTTCGCATCTATCTCTAGACGTAGTTTCAAATTTTTATTAGCGGCTTTTTCTTTCAGGAAAGCGAAAACGCTTTTACATAGTGTTGGTACATTTACGGTTTCCCATTGCACCTCTAACTGATTTGCTTCAATTTTTGATAAATCCAAAATATCGTTAATTAAAGCTAGCAGGTGCTTGCCGCTGGACTGAATAATATTTAAATACTCTTGGTGACGTTCTCTTGTGGGATCGTAGCCTTGGGCTAAGAGTAGGTGAGTGAAACCGATAATAGAACTTAGCGGTGTGCGTATTTCGTGGCTGGTATTTGCAAGAAACTGGTTTTTTAGTTGATTAGTGCGCTGTAATTGCTGATTAAAGCTTTCTAGATGTTGAGAACATTCCTGCAAAGATTTTATTTGTCGCAGTTGTGCCAAAGCTACAGCACATTGATTGGCGGCGCGAGCCATCAATTTTGATGTAAGTTTAACTTGTGGTGGTTTTAGTGACTCGCTACTAGGTTCTTGTAATTGTGTGGCGAGAATTAACCAGCTCGCAACACCGGCAAAATCCTCAGCTAACCGCCAAGCACTCGGCGGTTGTTGGTTTTCTAATTGCTGTAAATCTTGAATGTCTATTGCTTGGTCGAAACTCAATTGCAGCTTTTTTCCGGTGTTGGAAATAAGGAAGGATGAGGACTCACAAGCATAGCAAATTTTGTAAGTTTCTTGTGATTGAAACAAGGCGATCGCCACTTCACTATACTGTAAAGCACTATTGAGTTCGTTTACAATTGTCTGGAAAATTTCTGCTTCTGTAGTACAACTAGAAAGCAGGCAATCATTGAGGCGACTTTGCAACTTATTTAAAGTGCATTCGAGCCACAAATCGGCGCGAAGTTGCTCGATTGAGGTCAAAAGTTTTGTAGTTATATCTACTTGAGAATTCTGTTCTGGTAAGCTTGAATACTGCTGCATGGTCAACTAGACCGCTGAACAAATATTAGTTTCGATCAAGGTGCGAATCAGGTTTTATGTATATTGGCGTATAAATCCTTTTTACTTATAACTCATAACTAGTAGTGTCTAGTGTAACGGTATGTATAAATGACATAAGTAGAAAACACAATAAAAAATAGCTCGTCAAAACAAACTGGCTTTGGTGAACCGATACAATGCTGGGGACGGATACAAGAAGCACTCGTATCCTTCTAAATTGCATCCACACAAGTCACTCATGTGGTTTTAACACATAAATCGACAAAATGGCATTTTTTTTTACTAAGGTAATTAAAGACTGGGAAGTAGGGTATGGGGCATAGGGCATTGGGCATTGGTAATTGGTAATTGGGAAGAAAGGAGGGGGAAAGGGGAAAGGGGAGGCAGTGCGTTGCAAAGGACAGTCGCACAGGAAGGGTTTCCCGACCCCAAAGGGGTCAACGAGATTCCCATCTCCCTTTGGGAGACGCTGCGCGAACGACGCAAGGCTTAAGAGGTGGAACTCGTTGACTTGAGCGAACTGTCCGTTGGGGTACCAAGCGTTGTAGCACCTGCTTATGATTGGGGAAAGGGAAAAACTCTTCAACATTTAGCCAAAACCCTTTTCCCTTTTCCCCTCTTCAAAAACCCATTCCCCAGTCCCCAGTCCCCATTCCCCATGCCCATTGCCCCATGCCCATTGCCCCATTCCCCATTCCCCATTCCCCCCGATCTTATTCCCCCCGATCCCATTACTATGAATGCACAACTAGCTCAATTAATTGTTAACGGAATTGCTGTAGGGAGCATTATTGCTCTGGCAGCTGTTGGACTGACTTTAACCTATGGGATTTTACGGTTATCTAACTTTGCCCACGGTGATTTTCTCACATTGGGAGCTTATTTTACATGGCTCTTAAATACTCTGGGGATAAATATTTGGCTGTCGATGTTGCTAGCGGGAGTGGGAACGGTAGCGATGATGGTGTTGTCAGAAAAGCTGCTGTGGTCAAGGATGCGCTCTATCCGTGCTACTTCTACTACTCTGATTATTATCTCTATCGGACTGGCATTATTTCTTCGCAATGCGATTATCTTGATTTGGGGTGGTAGTAACCAAAATTACAATTTGCCGATTACCCCTGCTTTAGACATTGCTGGTTTAAAAGTGCCGCAAAATCAATTGCTGGTTTTGTTTTTAGCGATGTTGGCAATTTTAGCGCTGCATTATCTCTTGCAAAATACCAAAATTGGTAAAGCTATGCGAGCCGTTGCCGACGATTTGGATTTGGCGAGAGTCTCTGGTATTAATGTTGACTCTGTAATTATCTGGACTTGGGTAATTGCCGGGGCGTTGACATCCTTGGGAGGCAGTATGTACGGGTTAATTACAGCTGTGCGCCCGAACATGGGATGGTTTTTGATTTTACCTATGTTTGCCTCGGTGATTTTGGGGGGAATTGGCAATCCTTATGGAGCGATCGCAGCGGCTTTTATCATCGGTATCGTTCAAGAAGTCAGCACCATCATCCCTGGACTGGGTTCTCAGTATAAACAAGGTGTGGCGCTGTTCATTATGATTTTGGTGCTGCTAATTCGTCCCAAAGGTTTATTCAAAGGTACGATTTGAGCAACACAAATGTCAAAGTTAGGAGTGAGGAGTCAAGAGTCAAGAATTAACAGCTTTATAACTCATAACTCCCGTACAGACGTTCCGGACGGAACGTCTCTACCGCGCTGCGGGGCGCCTCCTAACTCAACCTCCGGGGATTAAATGTTAATCAGATGGAAGTAAAATGCTGCTATCAGGAAGTTACCAGCTAGGAGAAATAAACTGATTGCGGTGCGAAAGGGAAAGGGAGCTTTAGCCCCGCTTTGAGCAACTTCTGCGCCGACTTTTTGATTTGCAGGTTTCTTGGCTTGAGCCGTCATAATTTCCTCTCCTAATTACAGTCTTCTTAACAAATAGCAAAGAGTCGTCATATTTAGCGACACTTATCAAAAATATTTTTGTGGATTTTGTACCCTAAAACAGCACCAGTCAACAAAATGTATCATTGGGCATTGGGAATGGGTAATGGGTAATGGGGAATGGGGAATGGGTAATAGAAAGAAATGTCCTCCTTGTCCCCCAAGTCGTCCTCCTTGTCCCCCTTCTCCCCCTCCCCCACTCTCCCACTCTCCCACTCTCTACACGGTCGTACTTAATCAAGGGCTTTCTCCGGCGTGGTAGGAACTGCGAACTAGAGGAGCAGAACGAACGTGGCTAAATCCCATATCTTGTGCTATAATGCCAAGCTCATCAAATTCTTTGGGTGTCCAATATTTTTGTACTGGCAGATGTTCTAAAGAAGGACGCATATACTGACCGATAGTCAGGCGATCGCATCGAACATTCCTCAGATCCGCCATTGTTTCGATGACTTCATCAATCGTTTCACCGTGTCCCAGCATCAAACCTGATTTGGTGGGAATTGTCGGCTGAATCTCTTTGACTAGAGAAAGTACCCTTAGTGAGCGATCGTACTTCGCACCTCGCCGCACAGGACCTTGCAACCGTCGCACCGTCTCAATATTGTGGTTGTAACAAGCAGGCTGCGCTTTCACAATCATTTCTATCCGTTGGCGTTGACCTTCTTCACCAGCACCCGCACCACCCCAAAAGTCAGGTGTCAGCACTTCGATTTGAGCTTCTGGGTTCAAAGCGCGGATAGTTTCCATTGTCTTCACAAAATGAAGTGCCCCTTGATCTGGCAAATCATCACGAGCGACAGAAGTTAATACCACATAACGCAATCCCAAAAGCTGCACCGATTCTGCTATTTTTTCCGGTTCTCTTGAGTCCACAGGCATCGGTGCATGACCTTTATCTACTTGACAAAAAGCGCAAGACCGCGTACATGTTGGACCCATGAGTAAAAAAGTTGCCGTTTTTTGGGCGTAGCATTCCCCGCGATTGGGGCAACGTCCTTCTTCGCAAATCGTGTGAATTTGGCGCTGCTTAATAATGCGTTGTACCGTCGAGAGTTCACTAGCTTTGCCAATCGGACGACGTAACCACGTTGGCATTGCCATAATTTCTGATTTAAGTTCGGCTGGTTGCGAAGAGGTCATAAATAATTCAAGGGCAATGGGCAATGGGCAATGGGCAATGGGCAATGGGCAATGGGCAATGGGCAATGGGAATAAAAAGAAGTTTCCGGATTTTTTGGACTATACCCCATGTCCCATGACGCGGTTGTGCTTCAAGTCGGCATCCCCGACGGCACGTGCGTGACTGCCGGGAAACCCTTGCGGCAGTCGCTCATGGGGGAAACCACGGCAGGTGCACGGCTGTCGGGAAACCCGCCCAACGCACTGCCTCCCCTTGGCGCTAGCCTCTCCCTTTGGGAGAAGACCGCGCTGCCTTACCAACGCACTGCCGATGGCGGACACACTGCTCAAGTCGGGCATTGCCCTTCCTGTGCAGGTGTCCTCCCCAACGCACTGGCTCCCCTATGCCCTATGCCCCATGCCCATTGCCCAATTCCCTATGATTTAAATATCACATTTACACTAATCTTACAAAACATCAGTATACGCTCTGTAAAATACCTAAATTATTGTCACTTCTCCCAGAAATTACTATCCCCCAATCAATATAAATGTCAGATATAGTGGGAAGATTCTCAACCTTAATTGGCACCGCCATCTCAACTTAAAGTTTCTGTTAGAGTAATCAGTCGTGGCAAGTAACAAGATTCTAGTTATCGATGACACTACAGTTGTCAGGGTGAAAGTACGGGAAATGTTGCCTCCGGGCAATTTTGAGGTACTGGAAGCAAAAGACGGCTTAGAAGGATTAAATTTCATTCGTCAGGAAAAACTCAGCCTGATTATGTTGGATTTCCTTTTGCCGAAAATGAGTGGCTGGGAAGTTTTCCAGCAGATTCAAGCTCAACCAGAATTAAGAAAGATTCCCTTGGTTCTTATGTCTGGTCGTAAAGAAGAGGTGACGGAGAAAATCCCCGAACCCTTTGAATATTTTGAGTTTCTCGGAAAGCCTTTTGACCAAAAGCAACTAATTGCCTCAATTAAGTTGGCGATGACAAAAGCTAAACAACCGCGTCCGGAACCAGCCTCGGTAGCAGCTGTTGCTGCGAAAAACGGAGCTGTAAATTCTAGTGCGATCGCTCCTGGCGGGTCTTTGACCATCGCTCCTAATGCCGAAATTGCTGCATTAAATGAGAAAATTGTCAAGATGCAAGCGGAAATTGATGGTTTAAAGAAACAGTTAACTCAAGTTGTGACTTTTATTAAACAGAAAATAAAATAGCGATCGTTTCTTTTCTCAAAACCTTCGTCGCTAAGGCTTTCACAAGATTGTTGCCATTTAGGAAAATCTCAAATCCGCTTTTAAATTTATTCAGCCTACCGATACCCTTAAGCAAAAGGTAAAGGTAGGCTTTTTATTGTTTAGACTACAAAAATCAGTTATACCAATTGACTAAATATACATAACAATCAGGACTCACGCAATCTGACAAAATCGCTTATTTGCGGTAATTCATGAATTACTGCTACTGTATAATGTGCCTCACAATTATTTTTACGTAAATCCTAACAATTTAACTTAATTAGTAAAAAATTTAAACAGCCAAAAATAATGTTTATTACTTAAAAAATATTATCTAGTATTGTTATATGTACCTCTAAATTACTTCCTTTTTAAATATTTAAATCAATCAAACAAATCTTTTTTTTGGACATTTGCCAGATTTGCGCTTGATTATACGGAAAAAATCAGCTTGATGAGGCTTCAAATATCAATTTTTTTAAATATTAGTTATTAACTATGAAAACATGCAAAATATCAAAACTTTTCTGGTAAATAATGATAAGAAGAGCCCTAAAATGGGAAGACTAACACATAGAAACAAAATAAAGAGAATAAGCTGCGATGGTGGCATTATTAGATACATTATTTACCTTAATTGGGTATCGCTTCACTGAGCAAATTTACTCAGGTAGTAAAACTATAGTTTGTCGTGGCATCAGAGAACAAGACCAAAAGCCAGTCATTATCAAACTGATGCGGAATGAATATCCTACCTTCAATGAAATTGCCCAATTCCGTAATCAATACACAATCAGCAAAAATCTCAACCTGACTGGTATAGTCAAACCTTATGAATTGGAAACCTACCGCAACGGCTATGCCTTAATATTAGAAGATTTTGGCGGTATTTCCCTTAAAGATGCGTTATTGTTTAAATCTGAAGAGGGAAAAAATCCGAATTTTCTCGATCTGTTTTTTCATATCGCCATAGAAATTACTTCAACTCTTGAAGGAATGCATCGCAATCGCGTCATTCATAAAGATATTAAACCCGCCAACATCCTAATTAACCCAAGCACCCTAGAAGTAAAACTCATCGACTTTAGTATAGCCTCACTTTTGCCAAGAGAAATTCAATTTATCACCAATCCCAACGTCTTAGAAGGTACTTTGGCTTACATTTCTCCTGAACAAACCGGACGAATGAACCGAGGTATAGATTATCGCAGTGACTTTTATTCCCTTGGTGTCACCTTTTTTGAACTCCTCACAGGCAAATTACCTTTCATCACCGCTGACTCAATGGAGTTAGTTTACTGTCACATTGCCAAACAATCACCAAAAGCAAACTCAATTAACCCCAATATTCCCCCCATATTGTCGGAAATTATTAGCAAGTTGATGGCAAAAAATGCCGAAGACCGCTATCAGAGTGCTTTGGGGTTAAAGCATGACTTAGAACTGTGCAGGCAGCAATGGCAAGAGACAGGAAATATAGCATTCTTCGAGTTAGCACAAGAGGACATCTGCGATCGCTTCCTCATTCCCGAAAAACTCTATGGTCGTCAACGTGAAATTAAAATTTTACTCGCTGCAATTGATCGCGTCATCAGTGGAACCACGGAAATGATATTAGTCGCCGGTTCCTCTGGTATTGGCAAAACAGCTGTTATCAACGAAGTTCATAAACCTATCGTTCGGCAGCGCAGTTACTTCATCAAAGGCAAATTTGACCAGTTTCAACGAGACATTCCCTTATCAGCATTAGTGCAAGCCTTTCGCGATTTAATCGGTCAACTGCTAAGTGAAACTGATGCCCAAATTGAATATTGGAAAATTAAAATTCTCTCAGTACTGGGTGAACAAGGTCAAGTCATTACTGATGTAATTCCCGAACTCGAAAGCATTATTGGTAGGCAACAACCAGTTACTGAACTTTCTGGCAATGCTATTCAAAATCGTTTCAATTTATTGTTTCAAAAGTTTATCCGTGTCTTTACCACAAAAGACCATCCTTTAGTAATTTTTCTGGATGATTTGCAATGGGCAGATAGTACCTCTTTGAAATTTATTGAATTATTAATGGGCGAAACCGCAACAGTAAATCAAAATCCTTCTTTGTCTTCTCTCCTTTTAGGCGAAACAAATAAAGATAGAGAAACCGATGGTGGTCTACTGCTGATTGGCGCTTATCGGGATAATGAAGTTGACAAAGCACATCCGCTTGAGTTGACAATCAAACAAATTGAACTTTCCCAAGCAACCATTAATACTATTACTCTAGAGCCATTAAATCAGGGTGATTTAAATCTATTGATTGCTGATACCATGCGTTGTGAAGAAAAAGTTGCTATCCCTCTCACGCAAATGGTATTTGCTAAAACCAAAGGCAATCCATTTTTTACCCATCAATTTATCAAGTGTTTGCATAGTGATGGACTAATTGAATTTAACTTTGAACTCGGTTATTGGCAGTGCGATATTCCTCAGGTAAAAGCATTAGCTCTCACAGATGATGTAGTAGAGTTTATGGCACTACAACTAATGAAGTTGCCATCACATACTCAAAAAGTATTGAAACTTGCTGCATGTATTGGTAACGAATTTGATTTAAAAACTCTTACTATTATTCATGAAGAATCTGCCGTAGATACAGCGTCAGACTTGTGGCAAGCATTAATTGAAGGACTTGTTTTTCCTCAAGCTGAATTTTACAAGTTTTTTGACAAAGATGCTAATAGTCAGAAGGCAATAAATCATGAGAAAGAATTAAGCTTACCTAAATATAAATTTGTACACGACCGGGTGCAGCAAGCGGCTTATTCTTTGATTCCAGAAGATAATAAGCAATCAATTCACTTAAAAATTGGCGAACTTCTGTTAAGAAATATTCCAGTAGCCGAACAGGAAGAAAAGATTTTTGATTTAGTCAATCAGTTTAATATGGCACTGCCATTAATCACTTTACAGGATGAACGTGATGGATTGGCAAGAATGAATTTGATTGCTGGACGTAAAGCTTTGGCATCAATGGCTTATCTAGCTGCGGTTAAATATTTAACTACTGGAATTGAACTATTAACAGATGATAGTTGGGAGAGAAAATATGACCTAGCTCTAGGTTTGTATGAAACAGCAGCAGAGGCAACGTACTTGGGTGGAGACTTTGAACAAACAGAGCAATTAGCAGAGGTAGTGTTAACACGAGCGAAAACATTACTAGAGAAAGTAAAAGTTTATGAAGTGAAAATTCAAGCTTATGGAGCGCAGAACCAAGCATTAATAGCAGTCAATACTGCGCTAATAGTTTTGAAGCAATTAGGGGTAGAGTTTCCTGAGAATCCAAGCCAATCTGATGTTCAGCTAGCAATGGCAGAAATAGCATCAGCTTTGACAGATAGGAGCATTGAAGACTTAATTAACCTGCCGGAGATGACGGAACGCTATCCTCTGGAAGCTATGCGTATTCTATCTAGTACAATTGGTCTTGCCTATCAAGCTGTTCCTGAATTATTCCCACTAATTCTTTTTAAACAGATTAATTTATCGCTCCAACATGGCAACGCTCCCCTGTCTGCTTTTGCCTATGTAAGTTATGCAGTAATACTCTGTGGGGTAGTGGGAGACATTGAGTCTGGCTATCAATTTGGTAAACTGGCTGAAACTTTGTTAGCTAAGTTCAATGCTAAAGAAGTAAAAGCTAAGATTATAGAGGTATTTAATGCTACTATCCGGCATTGGAAGGAGCCTGCCAGAGAAGTATTAAAACCTTTGTTAGAGGCTTACTCTGCCGGACTGGAAACGGGAGATTTAGAATTTGCAGCCTATGCTCTTCACAATTATTCTTACTGTTCATATTTTATTGGTAGAGAACTAACAGGGCTTGACCAGGAAATGGCAACTTACAGCAATGTGATCGCTCAAATGAAGCAAGAAACAGTATTTAACTGGAGTATTATCTATCGGCAGAGTGTATTAAACTTACTAGGCTCTAAGGAAAATTATTGTTATTTAATCGGTGAAGTTTACAACGAGCAGGAAATGCTGGCGACTCACCTTGAAGCGAATGATGGAATGGGACTTTTATATTTATATCTTGCTAAACTATATCTGTGTTATCTATTTCAAGAGTTTCAACAAGCACTTGAAAATGCCACTCTGGCTGAGAAGTATTTAGATGGCGGCATAGGACAGCTAGTTTACCCAATTTTTCATTTTTTTGATTCACTAACTAGGCTAGCAGTGTATCCTAATGTCGGGGAATCTGAACAAAAACAAATTCTGAAAAAAGTAGCTGAAAATCAAACCAAGATGCGGCATTGGGCAAATCATGCCCCAATGAATTATCTGCATAAATTTTATTTGGTAGAGGCAGAACGGCATCGGGTCGGGGGTGAATATTTAGAAGCAATGGATGATTACGATCGCGCTATTACCAATGCCAAAGAAAACGAGTACATTAATGAAGAAGCTCTCGCTCACGAACTTGCTGCTAAATTCTATTTAGAATGGGGCAAACAAAAGATTGCTGCAACCTACCTCACTGATGCCTACTATTGCTACGTCCGCTGGGGAGCATTAGCGAAAGTTGAAGATTTGCAAAAACGCTATGCTCAATTACTTGCTCCGATTATCCAGCAAGAACAACTTAGCTTTCATCCCAACGAAAAAAGCACCGCTTCTATTGGCATATCATTATCTGTTCCTAACACTCAAGAAACTGTTATTAGTAATACCAGCATCTCACAAATGCTAGACTTAGGGTCTGTTATTAAAGCTTCTCAAGCACTCTCTGGGGAAATTGAGCTAGAGCAACTGCTTTCTACCTTAATAACAGTTGTGATGGAGAATGCAGGAGCCTCTAAGTGTGTTCTGATTTTGAGCGAAGGAGATAATTTAGATTTAACTGTCACCGCAGTCGGTTCTAGTTCAAATGAAGCACCTATTTCTACAAAGTTTCCATCAGTTCATTTAGAGTCTAGTTCTGATATTCCTGTTACTTTAATTAATTACGTCAAACGCACAAAGGAAATCTTTGTCATTGATGATGCTAAGACTGTTAACTTTTTAATAGGCGATCGCTACATTGTTCGTCAGCAACCCAAGAGCCTTTTGTGTATCCCAATTATCAATCAAGGCAAGTTACTTGGCATTCTTTATCTAGAAAATAATTTAACGACGCAAGCATTTACACGCGATCGCGTAGAAATTCTCAAACTCCTCACCACTCAAGCCGCAATTTCTCTAGAGAATGCCATCCTATATAAAAATTTGGCACAAGCTAATGAAAACTTGGAGGAATACAGCCATACTTTAGAGGAGAAAGTAGAGGAAAGAACGCAAGAACTTAGCCAAATAAATCAAAGTTTGCAACAAGCACTTTCAGAATTGAAAAATACCCAAACCCACTTGATTCAAACTGAAAAAATGTCGAGTTTGGGACAAATGGTAGCAGGAATTGCCCATGAAATCAATAACCCGATTAACTTTATTCATGGCAATATTTCTCACGCTAGTGGTTATGTTCAAGACTTACTAGATTTGATTACTATCTATCAGCAGGAATATGCCAATCCCTCCCCTGTTCTTGAAGAAAAAGCAGAAGAATTAGACCTAGATTTTCTTATAAAAGACTTGCCAAAACTTCTAGATTCAATGAAAGTTGGTAGTTCGCGTATTCGGAATATTGTATTGAGCTTACGCAACTTCTCTCGCTTAGATGAATCGGAAATGAAGCCTGTAGATATTCATGAGGGAATTGACAATACCCTGATGATTTTGCAGCACCGACTCAAGGAAAAGAGCGATAGCCCGGAAATTGAAGTTATTAAAGAATACGGACAACTACCGTTGGTTAGTTGTTACGCCGGTCAACTCAATCAAGCTTTTATGAATATCCTCAGTAATGCGATCGATGCTTTACAACAGTCAAATGACAATGCGATCGCCACTGACCGCAAGGTAGGACAAATTCGCATTCGCACATCTCTAGTAGATTCTAATACCTTGAGGATTCAAATTGCTGATAATGGTCATGGCATGAGTGACAAGGTGCGTCAGAAAATCTTTGACCCATTTTTTACCACTAAACCGATAGGAAGTGGTACGGGGTTGGGGTTGTCAATTAGCTATCAGGTTGTAGTTGACAAGCACAAAGGTAAGTTAACCTGTGATTCCACCCCTGGAAAGGGAACTGAGTTTGTAATTGATATTCCCCTGCGACAGTGAGATGCTTAGACTATGAGGCGGGTGCAGTTGCCATAGTCGCTCTTGACTATTGCCGCGCACGCTGCCCTTTAATTACCATCTTGACTCCATTGGCAGGTGCAAGCAAAAAGGTTCGACGCTGAAGTTTCTCTGGTAGCCGATTTGCTAGCACTAGTTGATAACGTGACAAAATAGTAGCCAATACCAGCTTCATTTCAAACTGAGCCAAAGCCTGACCAATACAACTACGAGCACTACTGCCAAAGGGGAGAAATTCATAGGCAGAAAATTGGCGTTCTAAAAAGCGCTCAGGCTTAAATTGATTAGGTTCTGGATATAAATCCTCACGGCGATGAGTCAGATATATCGAGCTAACGACTACTGTACCAGGCTCTAAAGGATGTCCCATTATTTTAATAGGTTCTTGTACTACCCTAGGTAATGTCAGCATTACAGAGGGATGAATCCGCATAGTTTCATTACAGACGGCGCTAAGATAAGGCAGGCGGAAAATAGTCATAGGGTCTGGTGAATCACCAAGAGTATCGAGTTCTTGGATTAATTTTTGATGCACTTCCGGCTTTTGATGAATCCAATACAATGCCCAAGCCATTGTAGTTGCCGTAGTTTCATTTCCAGCAATCATCATGAGCATCAACTCATCACGCAACTCATCATCTGTCATCATATTTCCCGCTTCATCCCGAGCTGACATCAGCAATGAAAGGATGTCGATGCGATTGGGATTGGGTTTTTCGTGGCGTTCAGCAATTTCAGCGTGGACTAACTCATGAATTGAAGACCGTAGCCGCACAAACCTTCCCCAAGGAGTCCAACCTCCCAAATCCTTTTGTAGGAAAGAGAATAAGAGGAAGCTAGAATTGAGCGGTGACTGAAATAAATCCATCAACAACGCCCATAAATTTTTAAGTTGTTGGTAACGTTCTCCCTCATACAAGCCAAAAACAGCCTGTAAAATCACTTGCAAGGCAATCTCCTGCATAGTGTTGCGAGCTAAAAAGGGCTGGTCTAGCGGTAATTGACTATAAATCTGTTCGGTAAGATTACAGATCAAAGAACCGTAAGCTTGCATCCGCTCTCCATGAAACGGAGGCATCAAAAGCTGTCGCCGCCGTTTGTGTTGCTCACCGTCAAGCGTAAGCAGTGAATAATCTCCCACTAAAGGTTGCACAATTTTGTTTAGCTCACCGACGGCTATAAGCTTCTTTTTATCGTTGGTTAAAAGTTCCTGGTTTCCCTGAGGATGGTTAACGCATACCATCGTGTCGCCAAAACCTACCACATTAGCAGTAAAAATGTCAGGATGTTCCTGGACTGCGCTTTCCATAAAACCCACAGGATCGACAGCCCATTGCAGCTTTTGTAGAAAAGAGGGTTTTTTCAGAGTATTGGGTAGTTGCATATAATTTTTCCTCCAGAATTCATGTTTATATCCCACCCCAAGTTATAGAGTAATACTAAAGCTAATATTCAGTGAAGTAGAGAAATTTTGATTATAACTATGAGGTGGAATTTTTTGGTTTGAAAGTAGCAGTTAGCTTAACATGTAACTAGTTCTAGACTTTCTTTTAATTCCAGCCTTTCTACAATCTGATAGCGAGCAGTAAGAGAATACCAATCGAGATTACCACGTATCCAAGCGTGCATACCTAATATATATTTTTCTAGCTCAATATCGACATCTTCTCCAAAAGATGGAATAGATGCTTCTAAATTAATCAAGTTTCTTACTTCTTGGTCGTGCATTTCAGCAGCAGATTTAATTGCTTGCTCTAAAGTAACTTGCTGCTGATAATGTATTACAAATACTAGATTGTGAATATGACCAGTTGCCATTTCCCTTAATACGGAGAAGATATCATTAGACCACCCAAGAAGATTATTTGTCATCTTGTTTATTTCTTTAAAGACGTTCTGGTTTCGTAAAAAATCGGGAATTCTTAAGTTATCGCAAAGTTCAACTAATGGAAGGGCAACATCTGCGCCTGCGCTTAACCTACGCATTTGAATATAAGTGTCAGCATCGGGTACAATACCCTCTAAGCGGTTGTTTGCTTCTTCAACACATCCACGTAAGTAGTTCTCAAAGCCGCAGATAAAATAATGTAACCATTTTACGCTCGCTTTTTGGAGCATTCGTTCTCGTAAGTTACTTAAGGCATGACTGAGCGGTATATCCTTGCTTGTGAGTTCCGCTCCATTCAATATTTCTATAAATCTCTTGTGAAAAGCCTTTAGCAATTCAGGTTGTTTTTTCAACTCCGACAGATCGCATTGGTCATCCCAAATAAATAGCCAGCTCAACCAATCATTTCCAATCTTCAGTTCTTCAAGTTGGCAGTAAGGATATGTACTAGCTGCCATTAAAAAAAACTTTGATTTGTAGAAGCGTTGATAAACTGATTCGTTTGTCAATAGTTTGAAATGCAACACCCATTCTACAGCATAATCCTCTAGAACATCAGCATACTTATTGATTCGAGATGGAAATGGGCAATATAATTCAGGAAAAATAAATTCGTTCATAAAAACTCCAGGAGTCAAAGGGAAACACACTAGGAAAGGAAACACAATAAATTGACTTCTTGTTAATGCTTGGCAGATAACAGTTCGCTCTTTACAATTGAAAATCCCAAAAACTGGTATTATCAATTGTGGATCTCCAAAATTGAAATCCTGGCAACGCACCATCTGACTTAGCCACAACATAAGTTCACAAAAACTGAACCTAATTTGAAGAAATATTTGTTCATCTCTGCAAAACTCATTACAAGAAAGAAACGCAGAGAAGACAAACTAATCTTTTTAGGTTTATGCTTTTGTATGTCAAATTTTAGGTAATAGAATAGGGCTAACTATTACCTCTTGTTCTCACTGAATGCGAGAATTTGTTTTATATTTATTGCCCAATATTTCAATGATTCAATTTTGACCTAAATCAACTACACCGCATTTTGTGAGCGCGTAAAACTGAGCGTTTATGCTGCTAAATGTGGTGTTTGAATCTCAAAAGTTCTTTGATTTAATTCTAATGTTTTTATTAAAAAAAGTATCCGTAATTAAGCTGAATTGTAAAGTTAATTTCACATTTAAATATACATTGTTACATTAAAGACATATACTGAAACATAGTATTTGATAGAAAGTATTACAGTTTTTCTCAGAATCACTACTGTTTGTTTCAGAACAAAAGTGCGATCGCCAAAATTTTTTTGACTGAAAAAGCCTGATTTCAAATGGTTACGGCTGTTTACAACAATTGAAAACGCCAACTTTAAAGTTTACTTAACTTTACAATTTCATGTTAAACAAATTACAATTTAACTTAATATATTTAACTAAATATCAAAATTCCCTGACATATATGCCAAAGAAAATGTTTTGTCATTTAACAAAACAAGAGAATGTGTAACCTAAGATTTACAAATTTTCTACCTATTTACAGATGCGAGGGTATGTAACACCCCTAAGAAATAAATTTAACATGAAGCAAATATGAGATTAAATACAAGCAAAGATAATCCTAATTGATGATGACAAATTAACCAAACTTGATGTATAGCATTAACTACAAGCTAAAAAAAGAGCGTAGACGCTGCATCGGTGAGGCAGTCGCAGACAAGCGCGGTTTCCGTCGGTTAACCAGAATGCGCGATCGCTCTTTCAAATCGTTAGATAGTGAAAATTGGTGTGGGTTTGGGAAAACTGAGTGAACAGGACAACCTTTAAGTTGCTTTGGTTCTTAGTTGCACTCAACACCCAGGTATAAACATGACAAACATCAATATTTCTCTTCCTGGCTATCGCATCCTTGAGTTTATCTACTCCGGCAATAGAACCTTAGTTTATCGCGGACTGCGGGAGTGCGATCGCCAACCTGTCATCATCAAACTGCTGAATAGCGAATATCCCAGTTTCAGCGAACTGGTGCAATTCCGCAACCAATATACTATTGCCAAAAATCTTAATATTCCTGGTATCGTCAAAGCCTACAACTTAGAAACCTACCGCAACAGCTATGCACTGGTGATGGAGGATTTTGGCGGTATTTCCCTCAAGGAGTGGAAAGTAGGGAAATCTGATTCTTTAAGTGAATTTTTGCACATAGCGATTCAAATTGTCTCGGCTTTAGAAGGACTGCATCGCGTACACCCGGAGGGGGTTGTCGCTAGACATCGCATTATTCATAAAGACATCAAACCCGCGAATATTTTGATTAACACGGATTCAGGTGAAGTTAAACTGATCGACTTTAGCATAGCCTCTCTTTTGCCTAGAGAATTTCCGGAAATTCAAAATCCCAACATTCTCGAAGGTACTCTCGCTTATCTTTCTCCCGAACAAACCGGACGGATGAACCGAGGTATTGATTACCGCAGCGATTTTTATTCGCTTGGTGTCACTTTTTTTGAACTCCTCACCGGACAGTTACCATTTACTTCTAACGATCCGATGGAGTTAGTTCACTTTCATATTGCCAAGCTTGCACCTTTAGTTGAAGACTTGAATGCATCTATTCCGCACATTTTGTCTTTAATCGTCAACAAGCTGATGGCGAAAAATGCCGAAGATCGCTATCAAAGTGCTTTCGGGTTAAAGTATGATTTGCAAGTATGCTTAAAGCAGTGGCAAGAGACTGGAAATATTGCCAACTTCGAGTTAGGAATGCGGGATGTATGCGATCGCTTCGTCATTCCCGAAAAACTCTATGGTCGTGATAAAGAAGTCGCCACTTTATTAACAGCATTTGACCGAGTATGTAGGGGCGAAATTACTCCACCCGGAGAAAATTCGACAGAAATCTCAAATCACGCCACATGCTTCAACGGAGGTTCCCAAATTGAACTAATGCTAATAGCAGGATCTTCTGGTATTGGCAAAACTGTTGTTGTTAACGAAGTCCACAAACCCATCGTCAAACAGCGGGGTTACTTCATCAAAGGTAAATTTGACCAATTCCAACGTTACATTCCCTTTTTTGGATTTGTCCAAGCATTTCAAGATTTAATCGAACAATTGCTAGGTGAAAATAATACCCAAATCGCCGCCTGGAAAACTAAAATTATGACAGCATTAGGCGAAAATGGTCAAGTAATTATTGATGTTATCCCCGAACTCGAACGCATCATTGGCAAGCAATCCACTGTTCCTGAATTATCGGGAAGTGCAGCACAAAATCGGTTTAATTTCAGGGGCGAGGACGTTATAATTATCAAGATAGTCGGCGTTTTCTAAAAATTGCCAGAGGTTCTTTGTATGAAACAATTAATTGGTTGAGACTAGCTTATGCTCGTCAGTTGTTAACCAATGAACAGGTAAGCAAGTTTAAACCAATCCTTGACGAACTACCACCTAAATTAAACGCTTACCTAAATTCTATAGGAAATAGGGAATAGGGAATTGGGAATTGGCAATTGGTAATTGGTAATTGGTAATTGGGAATAGGTAATTGGGAATAGGTAATTGGGAATTGGTAATAGTGATGTGCGTTTCTTCCTATTACCCATTCCCCATTCCCCACTCCCCATTCCCCATTACCCATTACCCATTCCCCATTCCCGATTTACAACTTTTCTGGCTGCTCAGAATTAACAGCACTTACCTGAGCTTTAACAACCATTCCTGGTTGCAAAAATGGAGTATTAGCAACGGAATTGTTAGCCAAGGTAAACAAGGGATTTGACAAAATACCCGCGATAGAAGTCGCGATTAAAGTTACTATCAAACCTACTTGCAAAGGTCTAAATCCAGGTAAATTCCAACGCACTTCCGGATAATTCTTCACCGCGTCGGACATTTCTTGAGGTTCTTTGACTACCATCATTTTGACTACGCGAATGTAGTAGTAGATGGAAACAACGCTGGTAACTAAACCTAGCAAGACTAGCCAGTAAAGCCCAGCTTGCCAACCAGCCCAGAAGATGTAAATTTTGCCAAAGAATCCCGCTAGCGGTGGAATTCCACCCAAGGAAAGCAAGGAAATACTTAATCCCAGAGTTAGCAGTGCATCTTTTTGATACAAGCCTGAGTATTCGGCGATCTGGTCGGTTCCCGTCCGCAGCGAAAAGAGAATCACGCAAGTAAAGCCGCACAGGTTCATAAACAGGTAAACCAGCATGTAAAAAATCATACTGGAATATCCCGCTTGCGTGCCAGTAATCAAGCCAATCATCACAAACCCGGCTTGGGCAATAGATGAATAAGCTAGCATCCGTTTCATGCTGGTTTGGGCGAGGGCAACTACGTTACCCAAAATCATACTCAGAACCGCGAGGGCAATGAAGACGAATCTCCACTCGTTTACAGCTAGGGGGAAGACTGTTGTTAGCAAGCGGATGGCTAGAGCAAATCCGGCGGCTTTGGAACCGACAGATAAAAAGGCAATCACAGGTGTGGGAGCGCCTTCGTAAACGTCTGGTGTCCACTGGTGGAAGGGCGCGGCGGAGATTTTGAAGCCAATACCTGCGATCGCGAAAACCAGCGAAATCACCAAACCTAAAGATTGACCAAAATTCGCTGTGGCAATACCCGACGCGATCGCACTAAATTCTGTTTGTCCGCCCGATAACCCATACAGCAGCGAAACACCATACAAAAATACTGCTGTACTTGAGGCGCCAATCAACAGGTATTTTAGCGCCGCTTCATTCGAGCGAGTGTCACGCTTGGTATAACCTGTGAGCAAATAAGAGGAGATACTCAGGGTTTCTAAGGAGATGAAAGTCATCACCAACTCATTTGCCCCAGAGAGAAACATCCCTCCGAGGGTAGCTGTGAGCAAAATAGCGATGAATTCTGCTAAAGCGGTGCCACTCTGCTCAACGTAGCGAATTGACATCAGAATGGTAACGATCGCAGACAAAGCAACAATCCCGCGAAAGACGATGCTGAGATCGTCGCCGTTAAAGCCACCGCTAAACGAGATGGGATTGACATTATCCCATTGAAAATATAGAGCGACGATGGAGCTAAATAAACCTGCGATCGCCAGATATCCAATCCAGCGTGCGGATGTACGCCCCAAAATCAAGTCAACAATCAAAACCGTCATCAGGGTGATTATCACAATCCCCTCTGGCAGTATTGTTCCAGCATTTAACGCTGATGCAAGATTAGCAAAATCCATGATATGTATAGGTTTTGGCGATTAGACATTCAGGCTAACTCTGTTCACTCTAGCAATTTTCGCGCCCTCAGTTGCATAAAAAATGGCGGCATTGCATATTGGCGGCATGAACAGACGTGACGATCGAACGTCTCTACGGCTGTCTAATTAAATTATGTTGAAATTTACCTTTGGTAATTCAAAAATAAAAATAACAATAAGCAGTTCAGTTTTCTGCTGAACTGCTTGTTTTAGACTAAATTAGGCTTGACAAAAGCATCGAAATGCTTTCAGCAATATTTGTTACGTTTGCCAGAAATGACTTAAAGACTTAATAGCGTCTGTTGCCTCTGTCCCAATTGCCACCGCCACCGCCGCCACGAGAACTTTTCTCCTCGCGTGGTCTTGCTTTGTTAACTTTCATTGCGCGCCCCATCCATTCTGCACCATCCAAAGCTGCGATCGCAGCGTCTTCTGCCGCTGATGATTCCATTTCTACGAAACCAAAGCCGCGTGCGCGACCTGTTTCTCTATCTGTGGGTAATTGAACCCGGCTAACGGTGCCGTATTCTGAAAATACTTTACTGAGGTCGTCTTCTGTGACGCTGTAGGACAGGTTCCCTACGTAAATTGACATGAAATTCTCCAAAATCCATTGATGCAGATATGTTCATTCGGAGAGGTGCCTGCAATTATTACTAAAAACAAGATCCGTATCGCCGAACTCACTTCATTTCGATTTTATCCTAACATAAGTTCTTTATAAGAAAGGGTATATCTGCCCATTTATGTTAATTTTTAGTAAAATGTATTACATGTCACTAAATTTATAATTTTTTTATATTATTCACTCGTTCAAAATCAGGTTTGGTGTTGAAATTCGTCTGGATCGATTTCCCAATTTATCCACCGAATCGCCTCACGAGCAGATTGTGTATCAGGTGGAACACGCAAAGCATGAATAAATCCCGTACTAGGGCAGGTCATTTTTAATAAATAAATTGGCTCGTCGTCAACATCTGCATTAATTTTTAATAAAGTGTATTCACCCCAAGCATCTAATTCTATCGCTTGTAATTCGCTGGCTATTCGGTCATAACCAATACCTTGAATTAGCACTCGTCGCAGTTCGGCATTATTTTCTGATAAAAGCCATTGAGATTCCCAAGAGTGGGATGGATTTTACCATATTTTTCCGGTAAAGTTACACTGTGATGAGAATAGAGGCTGTATCCATCGGCAAATTGTATTGCTGGTTTTCCCTCTGCGTGCAGGCGATTTTGGTTGTCGAAGAGAAGATGAATCGGGCGATCGCATACTATACAAATTTTTTCGTAAGGTAAAATCCAGCTGCATTCTTTGACTAGTGACTGCAATGCAAGCCATTTTATTCGATCATAAGAGCAATTTAAGACCGAAATATAAAAATCTAACAAACCGCAACACCCATAGATTTTTTACGTCCTGGTTGTTTTGGTCTTACACCCCCTCCAAGGGCAGAAGCGCTAGTTCCTAACGCCCAAAGTCGCAATCCTTCATTTCTAATATTTATTGCAGCATTGATATCTCTGTCATGCTGTTTATTGCAGTGAGGACAATCTACAAACCTTACGCCCAATGAATCATAACCATGTTGCAGTATTGGGATTGGTAGTAGAGTCTCGCTACAAAGCTGAGAAGATGGGAAGAAACGACCAATTTCAAGATAGGTGTGACCAAATTTCTCAGCTTTGTATTTGAGCATGGTTTGAAACATTCCCCATCCTTGGTCTGATATTGATTTTGCCAAGTTGGGATTTTTAACCATGTTCTTCACTGCCAAATCTTCTACACAAATAACTTGGTTTTCGTATGCTATTTGGCGAGATAGCTTGTGTATAAAATCTTCTCTTACTCTAGCTATTTTGCTAGATACTTTAGCTAATGAACGTTTAGCTTTGTGACGTTTTTTAGATGTTTTATCTGTCTTTCTAGCTAATTTATTTTGTTTACGTTTTCTATTTTTTTCTAACTTTGCTAATTGCTTTTTAGGTAGCTCATATTTTGAGCCCTCAGAAGTTATAGCAAAGTTTTTCAATCCCAAATCAACCCCAATAGCTTCTCTAATTGCAACTACTGGTTTATCCTCTTGGTTAAAAAGAATAGATGCGTAGTATTTCCCATCTGCATTTCTTGATATTGTTGCAGTCGTAAATTTTGCATCCGGCAGATGTTTATGAAACACGGTTTTCATTATCCCCAAACTACCAGGAAATTTAATCACAGAATCCTCTGATATCAGCTTCACATTTTGGGGATATTGAATCGATTGCTTGCCATGTTTAGATTTAAAGTTAGGGAATTTAGCGCGTCCTTCAAAAAAGTTGACAAACGCACTTGAAAGGTTGAATGTGACTCTTTGCAACACTTGACTATACGCAAGTCCTAACCATTCATATTCTTTCTTTAACTCAGGGAGCAATTTATCCATCGCAGCTTTGGAAAGACCTTTTCCTGTTTCTTTGTATGCGGTAGTCGTGGCATTAAGCATATAATTCCACAACCATCGAGTATTACCAAAACATTGAGAGAGATAAGATTCTTGCTCATCAGTAGGATAAATTCTAACTTTAACTGCTCTATACATGATATCGACCTTACCGTGTTTATTTATTCATGATAACATATATCTTGATAGTTGTGTTATCCAAAACAAAATATTCTGCTCGTCTCGTTGTCGTAGTCTTTCCCATTTTCGCTACGCTCAAATATGGTCAGACTACACTCCTCGTCTCACGCGCAATTCATGAGGCAACGCTTTGGGTGGGTTTCCGACTTGTAGCGACTGCCGTCTAGACACTGACGTGGGTACAGGTTCAGTGTGAGCCTTCTTGCTGTTTTAGGTAAAATCCCACTTTGCTCTTGCTCTCAAATTTGATTTAATTTCGGCACAATCTCTGAGGAGTGGGGAATGGGTAATGGGGAATGGGTAATGGGGAATGGGTAATGGGGAATGGGGAATGGGGAATGGGTAATGGGGAATGGTAATAATTCTTTCCCTTTCACGGCAGATGCTCCACTTGGGGAGACCCCAAGACCGCACTGCCTCCCCTTTCGCCTTTCCCCCTCTTAAAAAAGCCCCTTGTCCCCCCCTCCCCCACTCCCCCCCTCCCCCCACTCCCCCT
>NZ_JBPAOH010000083.1:0-34330 GCF_050875635.1 Tolypothrix sp. VBCCA 56010 | reverse complement strand
CCCCACTCCCCACTCCCCCACTCCCCCACTCCCCACTCCCCACTCCCCACTCCCCACTCCCCACTCCCCAGTATGCTACAAGCTAGATGGTTTCAAATATTGCGTGCTTTAGGATTGGAGTTTTGGCTTCTTTTACCTTTGTTGGGTCTTGCTTTTTGGGCAGGGAGTGGATTTGTTACGGATAAATTGTTGAATCGTTCTTTGAGTACGGATAAATATTTGCGGGCTGATATTCAATTAGCAAAAAAAGCTCCGAAAACTACATTGTCAATTCAAGCGAAAATTAACAAGGTTAAAGGGTTTTCTACGGTTACAGTTAAGACGGCAAACTCAACTTTAAAAGAGTTAAAATTTGAGTTTGTGTTTACAGAGTTAAGTCAGGTAGAAATGGCAATTAGTCAAGAGTTAGGATTGTCTGGTGAGGATGTGAAGAGGTTGGTACATTACGAAATTATTGAGAAAAAGATGTAGTAAGCACTTCAGTGCTTAAGATATATAAGCACTGAAGTGCTTACTACGAAAAAAATTCAATGAATTGGTTGATTGCGGTTTCTTAAAAAGCCTCCACTACGTTTTGCTAAAACTGTTTGAATTTCGGCGATGATTGATAAAGCTATTTCTTCGGGGGTATCTGCTCCGGTATCGATGCCAATTGGCGCGTATAATCTTTGTAGTTGTTGTTTGCTATAAATTATTTTTTCTGCTTCTAAATCTTGAAGTAGTTTTTCTGTGCGCTGTTTGGGTCCTAAAATCCCGATATAACGTGCGGGTGATGGTAAAAGCGTTTTCAGAATTTCTAAATCATCAAGATAATTGTGTGTCATCACTACAGCGATCGCGTTTTCATCTATAGCTATTTCTTTGTGGACTATTTCCCGACGGGTGAGAATCACTTTGTCTGCGATCGCTAATCGATCGAGTGTTGCTGAATGCGATCGGCAATCAACTACTGTAACATCCCACCCTAATGCTTTGGCAAAGTTAACTACAGGTATCGCATCGCGTTCTGCACCATATATAATTAGTGGTGTTGGTGGTTGGATGACTTCGATTAACACTTCTACGCTACCTGATAATTGATATTTTTTGACTGTTGTTTGCTGATTGTCAAGGGCAGCTTCAGCGTCTTTAATAAGAAGTTTTGTTAAGTTTGCTTGTTCAATATCAGTGATGACACTATTATCATAATTAAGAATTAGGCGCGAGCCGACTTTGACATCAAGCGCATTTTCTACACTGAAAACGGTAGCGATAACGCCGCGCTGTTGATTATTTAAGCACTCAGCAATAAATGCGATCGCATTAACTTTTCTTTCCACGTCCAAGCGTTCGATGAGGACTTGCACAACGCCGTTGCAGCCCAGCCCAAATCCCCAGACGATATCTTCATCGGCAGTGTTATCGTAGGTGACTGCAATCGGTTCCAAGAAGTGCATGTTTTGGCGAGTATGTTCAAAGATGTCATTTTCTAAGCAACCACCGCTAATTGCACCAATTATTTTTCCGGTATTTGTCATCAACATTTTCGCACCCGGACGTCGGTAGGTTGAGCCAAAGGTGTTGACTACAGTTGCTAGGTATGAGGTTTCACCGTTTTTTTGGCTTTCGTCGAAGGCGTTGAGAATTGCTTGTAACTCGTTCATACTGAGTTTGGCTCAAATATGTAATTTGTTTGTGAGGTTGCTGGCTGTTATATTATGTCCGGTCACATATATTGTAGAGACGTTCGGTGCGGAACGTCTTTACGACGGTTGCAGTGTTTGATACAGAACAAACAGTGTTTGATACAGAACAAACAGTTTTTGATACAGAATAAACAGTCTTTGATACAGAATAAACAGTCTTTGATACAGAATAAACAGTCTTTGACACAGAATAAACAGTCTTTGATACAGAACAAACAGTGTTTGATACTCGTTGACGTTTTGCATTCATCTGATATTTTCGACATTAAGTCTTATTCGTAGTAAGCACTTTAGTGCTTAAAAGCGCTCTCTGCGCTTACTACGAAAAGCTAAACCGCAATCAACTTCGAGCGCGGAAAGCTGATATTTTCAACATTAATACTTCTCAATTGCCGGACACCCGGAATTGAGTACGCGCTTGTTGCGTCTTAAAGCAGTATCGCGAAAATAACCGCAACAAGTCAATTGTAACAAATTGCCGCAAATCGAAGCCATATGCCGTAATTGTGCGGAAGCGCTGGCGAGAAGTGCTTGACTAAATGACACAGAAAGCGATCGCGACACAATACAAGCACCATGATTGCAACTTTTTTTCGTACTTGTCAAACCAATATACTAAAGCATTTCTACAGTCAATTATTAACCTTAGCAGAATTATCTTTTGGATAAGTCAAACTCCAGTTATATTGATCGTTGAGTTGGAAATACTTTCCTTGAAGAATTAATCGCAGAGCCAGTCGAGTTCTGATGTAATCTCTAATGAGATGCGTTCCCGGTTCCGCAAAAATATCATCATAGAATTGACTATTGCCAAAAGGCTTTTCGCAGAAGCTGCCAAGATGTTTAACTGTTAAAATAAAGAATGGCGGTTCCTTGTATTTATCTGGAACCATAAATATAGCATATACGTGGTGTTCGCCAAGCCACGGTTCAACAACAACTTTAATAGCATGTACTTGGAATTTTTGCGTGTTTGATGACATAAAAGGTTCTGCATTACAAGCAGTATCATCTAACGGCATCCACAGTGTAATAAACGAGAGCGAAAGTATAAAAATTATAATATAAGTAACCAGACGACGCATAAACAGCAAGAGAAAGTATTTGTGTTCACATTCAAAATAAAAGTTAGCGATCGCCTATATTCAACTTATATTATAAAAGCGCAAATCACACACATTGTAGAGACGTTCCACCGGAACGTCTCTAACAACGTTTTACTTCTCGGTGTTTTTATTACTCAATTACAAAAATCCCCTTTTCTATCCACACAATACCGAAGCAAGGTGGACAGGACGAGATAAATAAGGGCAATGTCCCCCAGGTAATTCTATCGCATCAACTCCCAAGCGCTTGCGTGCAGCATAACGCGACCATGTAGGAGAAATTATCCGGTCATCAGCGCAGACAATATACACGCACTCTACATCCGGCAAAGCTTGTAGGGGACTGACCTCAAAAATATATGCCATTGATTTCTGCTGCCGCATTTGGGAAACTGCCCAACGTGCTATATCTGCTTCACAGTCGTGAAAGAAAAATTCCATTGCTACTGCTTCGCTTAGTACAGGATTTTTCCCCAGAGAAGCAGGTTCGTACATATCAGGTTCATCACGGAACTTTTCTAACTTACTTTCTTCTGGGCGATCGCACCCTAATGCCTTCATCATATCAGGCATATCTTCATAAAACTGGTCAGCCGTACTAGTTCCGGGGTATGGAATCAGCGCAGCGAGAAACACAAGTTTACGTACAGGACGCTCTTGAGCGACAATCGGGATAACAGTACCAGCCATTGAGTGACCAACTAATATAATATCGTCTTCGTCTTTGGGAAGCGATCGCAGCACTGCATCAGCAAAATCAGACAAACTTGCAGATAAATCTTCAATTGGCAAATCCATCGCTACAGCTTTGTGTCCCCGCGCTTCCAGTTCGGGAATTAGCAGATCCCAACACCACGCACCTTGACCGAAACCGTGAACTAAACAGAAAATACTCATATAACGCTTTTTACTTACTATGTTTTATTAATAATGCTGTCAATTAAACCGTAGCTAACTGCTTCCTCAGCACTCATAAAAAAGTCCCGTTCCGAATCAGTATCAATTTGCTCTTTCGATTGACCAGTATTCGCAGCAAATATCCGATTAATTGATTCTCTCAAAAACAGAACTTCTTTCGCTGCTACTTCAATATCAGTCGCTTTTCCTTCACTGCTTCCTGATAATTGGCGAATCGTAATTCTCGCATTTGGCAAAGCTAATCTTTTACCCTTAGTTCCTGAGGAAAGCAAGAAAGCTCCCATTGCAGAAGCATTACCAAGACAAACAGTACATACATCTGTTCTAATTTGCCTCATAGTATCATAAACTGCCATTGCCGCCGTTATTGAACTTCCAGAACTGTTGATATATAAAGTGATGTCTTTTTCTGGATCTTCATGGTCTAGAAACAGTATTTGGGCAACGATTAGGTTAGCTGTTTCTTCGGTAAGTTCGCCTTTAATAAAGATAATTCGCTCTGCCAGCAAATGCGAATAAATATCAAAGCTGTTTTCTCTATTTTTTGTCGAAATCACAGTTGCTAAACCAAGTTGATAAGGAAGGTTCATGTTTAATAGTTCCCAAATCATTAATTTTTACAGTTCTCAACAACTCCCATTTCACCAAGACGAATTGTGATGATTTCTACATCTGTAATTGCTTTGTGGGAACCATTCTTGGCATTGGCAGGAGTAAACCAAAAAGTTCCAGCTTTGCATTCGCGTCCACCCGTTTCGATAGTTCCTTGAATAACATATACGTACTCATCACAAGGATGGTGGTGAACTGGAATGATAGTACCTGCACTCATACGAAGCCGATGAATTGAACCTTGCGGAACTGGTTCAGCTAATGGCAGAATTTGTGTTCCTGAAAATTCCTTGATTTCATCCCACTGTTGGGTATTAGTGTTAATGAAAGTCTGTTGAGTCATGTTTATTTTTTTGAGTTCTTGAAAGTTTCTAGTAGGCGTTTTAACGCCTGTGTTAAGCACTTCAGTGCTTACTACGATTGTTTTAATATTTGTGGTAGGATTTCTTTTAGTTTGTAGTTCCAACCATTATTAAAAAACGAATCGATAATTACGCTATTTAATGGTTCATATCTACCGATAGATAATGTCTGAGTTACTGTATTTGACTTGTGTGTAAATTGACTTTGCCAAGTTTCAGCAGAATGCTGTGGCTGTTCTAATTTGATAGTTTCATGCTGCAATATTTGATGTTTCAGTTGCAGTCGAGTTCCACCATCAACAGGTGTTAGCGTCCAAGTGACAATTGATGGCTGATGCATCAATTTGTCTTGCCAAGTGTAAGAAAGTCGATTTGGTTCATCGAGTTCAATTACTTCGCAATCAATGCTTCCGTCTATTCCTGGTAGTGTTGAATGCTGAAATCGAAATTTGTGTCCGATACGCGGCTGAAAGTCGTTTTCCATCAACCACGCTGCCAGCGCTTGACGGTTAGTAATAACTTGCCAAACTCGTTGCGGGGGATAAGCGTAGAAAACTTCCATATTCAATTTAATCATGATTCCTCCTCCAGATAGGTGCCAAGGACATTGAGTTTTTCCTGCCAAAATTGCTCGTAATGGGCAATCCAGTCAGATATCTGCTTTAGTGGTTCCGGGTTGAGCCGATACAAACGCTGTCGTCCTGCTTTCCGCATTTGAACTAAACCAGCTTCACAAAGTATCTGTAAGTGCTGAGATATGGCTGGTAAACTCATGGCAAATGGTTCAGCCAACTCTTTGACAGGTTGTTCACCGCTACGCAATTGATCTAATAACGCTCGTCGCGTCGGATCGGCGATCGCCATAAATATATCCGCACTGGCAGCATGTCTACTCATACCGATTTAGAAGATCGCGTGTGCCAAGCTTCCAGATGTTTTCCTCTTTATTTAAGTATTCGCTTAAATATATATTAGTTAAGCATTCGCTTAAATGTCAAGTGTGATTTTGCATCTCGTTGTAGTTAGCGCTTCAGCGCTTCAGCGCCGACTACGAAGTTATATTTAATCTAGGACTTACGCAAGCGTCACAATATAAGGTCAACTGGCACATATATTTAAATTTGAGATTAATGCTTGTAAGCATTGATTTATAAGCGTTAGAGCAAAAGTAAGTCAATGTGACAGTTTTTAGATAAATGTGCCAGTTGCGTAAGTACTGTAATCTTTTGGCATTCAAGATGACAAACCCCACTATTGGCATCATCATCCTTGCAGCGGGTGCATCGACTCGCATGGGCAAACCAAAACAATTGTTACCGTATCAGGGTCGCAGCTTGCTTCGTCATATAACAGAAGTGGCGATCGCCTCCAAAAACCAGCCGATCATCGTCGTACTTGGGGCAAATGCAGAAATCATAAAACCAGAAATTTGTCAACTACCCGTGCAAATTGTAGAAAATCTTCAATGGGCTTCGGGGATGGGTTCTTCAATTCAAGCTGGTGTAAATGCTTTGGGGCAAAATGTAGAAGCGGTAGCGATCGCACTTTGCGATCAGCCTTTTGTTTCCGTGCAAGTTATCAATCAACTAGTAGAAGCATATCGTTTGACGAATAAAGCGATCGTTGCTTGCGAATATGCAGGTACATTAGGCGTACCAGCTTTATTTGACCATACTTTTTTTTCAAAACTGACGAACCTTAAACAAGGGGAAGGTGCCAAGCAGATAATAAAGAAATACATTAACCAAGTTACTTCTATTCCTTTCTTGCAAGGGAAGATTGATATTGATACGCCCGATGATTACGAGCAATTACAAATAATGTAGGACTTACGCATCTTACTAAACCCAAAGTTGGGGAAACAACGCATCCATGTGTGGCATCATCTTCACGACTAACAGTCTGCCAAGCATCTTATGCATCTCATACAAAAAAGATACTAAACTATATTGGAGAATGCAGTTTATTTCTTGTTCCCACTCCTGGAGTCAACAAAACTAAGCAACGAGTGTAAGTAGGAGATGTTCATTTATGCCGAGAAAGACCGCACAGGAAAAACAAGCGTATCGAACCGAGGTGATTCGACGTCTTAACGCAGCGATGCCCTCAGTAATGCAGGAATATGCCTCAATTAATTGGGCAGAGGAAGTAAAAGGCTACCGTACCGACCATGAATATTACCCTGACTACATCCACGCTTCCATTCATGGCATAACCGATGCTTACACTAACCCTCAGTCGTGTTTAGCCTGGGATGCTGCTATGGATGTTATTATTCCCCTCAGCCACAATGTTAGTTGCCTTTCTTTGCGCGAGAAAATGGCTGAACTAATTCCTCAAGACACTCAAATTGATACGGTGCTAGAGCTTGGTGCAGGTACGGCTGAAGGAGCGCTGGCTCTGGCACGGCGGTTTCCACAAGCTACTTTTCGCGTTACTGATGTTTCGCCTTACATGCTGGCGATCGCTCAACACAAGTTTAACAAGGCTGGATTTAGCGAGCGGGCAAAGTTCGAGCAGGTGGACGCCCGTCACACTGGCTACCCTGACAACTCCTTCGATCTTGTCACCTCATCACTACTCTTTCACGAGACGCCTAAAGAGTGGACACCTAAGATTCTTAAGGAGATGTACCGGATCGCCAAACCCGGAGGTTGGGTACTATACGCTGACACCTTTCGTGGTGAATACGCCCTGAGCGCTTATATTGAAGAACCGTGGTTGGATGACTTTATCCATTTCAACTTTGAGTATGAGTTTGCGAAAGCAGGTTTTACAGAACTCAGTTACATTCCCTATGCCGTAGGTTTGTGGTATATGGTTGGTCGCAAGCTAGAAACGTGAGGACAAAACAATGACAACACTTGATAATCTTGGAGTCAACAAATCATCTGATACTCAATATCCGATTGATGATTTGTTATCAGCACGCTGGAGTCCTCTAGCTTTCTCAGAAAAATCGGTTGAACCAGAAAAATTACGCAGTGTCTTAGAAGCAGCACGATGGGCGGCTTCTTCTTACAACGAGCAGCCGTGGAGTTTTATCGTTGCAACTAAAGACAACCTGGCTGAATTTGACCGTTTACTAAGCTGTTTAGCAGAAGGTAATCAAGAGTGGGCAAAGACTGCCCCAGTATTAATGCTATCAGTGGCGAAGCTACAGTTTGAGCGCAACGGCGTGGAAAATCGACACGCTTTTCATGATGTTGGGGCAGCAGCAGCTCAACTAGCAATGCAAGCAACGGCATTGGGGCTATTTATTCACCAAATGGCGGGATTTGATGTACCTTTATCGCGATCGCTGTACAGTATTCCTGAAGGTTATGAGCCAGTAGCAGCGATCGCACTAGGTTATATAGGAGATCCGCAAATACTATCTGAAAAACTGTTGCAACGAACCTTAGCCCCGCGCACTCGTAAGCCGTTAGAAAATTTTGTCTTCTCAGGGAGATGGAACGAGACTTCACCACTGGTTACTGCCCAACCGATAACTTGAAAAAGCTAACGGCTAAGTTGAGCGGCGGCTAGTATCCTTTGCCTCACCATCAATATCTCTTGCCCGTCCGCTCCAACGTGTTGTTAGACCGGGCTTTCGCGACAAGTTCACAACTTCTCTGCCGCTTTCTGCTTCCTTCTTGCGTAGGTCTGCAAAGATTGCGTCCAAATCATAGTTGAAGGACTTCGCATACTCTTCACGGATTCGGTGGATCTCTTCGACAATCTCATCCGTCCACATGACCTAATCTCCCATGAGTTCGTTGGGTGTACAAAGGATAGGCAGCACATAGCCGAAATCGAGACTAATCTCTGCCAATTTCCCCTGGATTTGAGCATTGGCAATATGCTTACAATTCCAGGTTAGCAAATAATCCATGCCGTGGACAGTTGCGGCGGCAATGTGGATTGCGTCTACCTTCGCTTTCGGAGGAAGGCTGCTGCGGACGAGAAATTGTGCAGCTAATCTTTGTACAGCTTGGTTCAATGCCAGTAAAGGAAAATTACGCAAAATCTCCAGTCGTTGAGCGGCGATCGCGGAGTCTCCTTGTGCCACTTCGTCTAGAACAGCCTCGGAAGTGTAGAGAATGAAGGCGTTTCGACGAGATTCCCACCAATCCCTTGTGATTTCCATATTTGCAGCCAGGATCAAGTTTTTAGTTGATCTAGCTGTGAGATATCCCAAAATGCTAGATTCGATGTAGACAGTTTCACTCATACAGAAGCAGGTTTCTTCCCTCGATATTTTATCTTGACCTGTCGCCTACTCATTTCCAAGCCTATGTTGGCTCTTATGATGGAACGAGACTTCACCACTGGTTACTCCTCAATGAATCAAAGACGGGCAAATATAAGGTAGGGACACAGCGAAGTTTAGGGCGTTGCAGATTTTAAATATGAGAACAGTTCTTCTGATAACTCCTTTGGCATTTGGTGAAGAAGAATTGCGATCGCAACGTCCATTACACGTTTTGGCTCTAAGGTGGAATAGAAGAACTTGGTACGAGTAGACACTTCTTTCGAGTCAATGCGGTGTCACGGGGATTGCGAAAAAGGAGGGGTGTTAAGACGGGTATGATTCTTGGTAGCAGCAAGCGATCGCTATACTTCCAACCCGAAGAGCGAATTGTCAAAACGTGCGATCGCCTAACAACACAGTAGTAGCATTTACCACAATTTGCGCCGATCCTGTGAAAAACGATCGCTCGATTGTTTTCGGTGTATCGCTAGCTTGGTGGTAATGCGGAGTGCGTAAATTTGCGGTATCTGTCACCAACACCGCACCGATTCCTTGATACCAAAATGGCGCATGATCGCTGCGTAAAGTGTCCGGTGTCAGCAAGCCTTTCAGAGGAATCGGCAGTGTTAGCACTGCTGGCAAATTTTCTCTTGGTGAGTTTTGAAAAGCATTAAGCAAAGGCAAGTGTTCAGCATCGCCGATCGCTGCCAAAAAATCGCCCTTGTCGCTGGGTGGACTAACAGGTAAAGTCGGTGGATACTGCTGACATCCAACGGTGTAGCAAGCATAACCTACCATATCCATAACAATTGCACCGCGCAGATTTGCCAAATGTGTCACGTTTGTGACAAAAGCCTTACTACCCAAAAGTCCCTCTTCTTCCTTGTCAAACAATGCTAGCTGCAACGTCCGGGGAGTGGGACGCGAACCGAGAAGTCGGGCAACTTCCAGCACTACAGCCACACCACTAGCGTTATCATCAGCCCCAGGAGAGATAGCAACGGTATCGTAATGTGCTGCTACGAGAATTGCTCCTGCTGTTTTGTCAGTTCCTTGACGTTCAGCAAAGATATTAACACCAGAGGAGAATTTTTCTAAAGTTGGTTTCCAGCCTAACTTTTTCAGTTCCGATGTAATGTAAGTGCGAGAACGCGATCGCTCTATATTTGTGAAGCGCTTAAAATTCAACTTTTGAATGTGAGCAAATAGCCTGTCAGCAGATACTTGGGGAGCGATCGTCACCTGCTTTGACTCTACCTTTCTTTGGGATGTTTCCACTCGCGTGGTTGCAATGACTGGCGTCTCTTCTTTGGGGTGAAAAAACACACCAATACTCATCACTACAACTGCCACAAACAGCACCAGCGCCAGCCAAATCCATTTTTTCATAAAATCTCTTTTTTATCCCCTTGTCTTTTGACATAGGATAGCGTAGCGGTAATTCATGAATTACCCTACTTACAACAATTGCGCTCATTCCCAAGCAAGTTTGACGCCTCGTCTTTTGACAAGCGATTAAGTATTGTTAAAGGTTAATTCTTAATTGCCTCACTAACAACGCTCCTACTATCAACGCTCCCATCAACCACTATCAACCAACCACTATCAACTACTCCCTTCCCGCTACAAGATTACCTATCTTCTTTCTCTTCTTCCAAAGTGTACTTCGTACGCCAGTCGCCTCACTCCTCCACCCCCGCACAGCGCTGGCTCGTCTTTGCGGTTCGTTAAATAGGTATTTTTCGAGCGGGAAGGGAGTAACCACTATCAACCAACCACTATCAACCAACCACTATCAACCAACCACTATCAACCAACCACTATCAACTAACCACTATTAAAATGCTAGATTTGTTGCTCATTGTCGTTTTAGGATTCCTGGGGAGTTTTGGTCATTGCGTGGGGATGTGCGGTCCCCTATCCGTGGCATTTTCGTTATCTAATAAACAAGAAGCTCTCAATTGGCGAGAGCAATTAAAATTTCATACATTGCTGAACTTGGGGCGGATGTTGAGTTATGCCTTAGTTGGTGCGGGCATTGGGGCGCTGGGTTCGGTGTTGCTTGCTAGTGGAAAAGTTGCAGGAGTAGGTAGCGATTTACGCCGATGGATGGCGATTATTACCGGGTTGATGCTGATATGGTTTGGCTTAAGACAAATAAAACCCGACTTATTGCCGCGTATACCGATGTTACATCCTTTGTTGCAAGGTAAATTACGCGATCGCCTAAATAAACAAATGGTCAAACTTTCTTTAAAATCAAGATGGTGGACACCAGCACTTTTAGGCATGACATGGGGTTTGATGCCTTGTGGTTTTTTGTATGCTGCCCAAATTAAAGCTGCGGAAACTAGTAATTTGTGGATGGGGGCAGCAACTATGCTGGCTTTTGGTTTGGGAACTTTACCCATGATGTTAGGCGTAGGTGTGTCTGCATCTTTGGTAAGTCAAGACAAACGCAGTCAGCTATTTCGCCTAGGGGGTTGGGTTACTCTCGCCATTGGTGCTATTACTCTGTTGCGGACTGGCAACACAATGGTAGACTACACCGGACACGCTGCCTTGATATGCTTGATAATGGCATTAATTGCCCGTCCGATTAGCAACTTCTGGGCTTCCCCGATGCGTTACCGTCGTGCTTTGGGAGTAGGGGCTTTTGTTTTGTCTTTGGCTCACACTATCCACATGATGGAACACACACTGCAATGGAATTTTGCCGCTTTCTTCTTTTTGCCACCTGATTTTCAGTGGGGTATAGCTATAGGTGCTGTAGCACTAATATTGATGACTCCCGCAGCTTTGACAAGTTTTGACTCTTTGCAAAAGTCCTTAGGCAAGCGTTGGCGACAAATTCATTTATTAAGCTTACCAGCTTTGCTTTTTAGTGGCATTCATACTGTACTAATTGGTTCCCATTACCTCGGCTCTTTACAATTAACTTGGGCAAATAAATTAGCAACAGTGCTTGTAGGAATTGTCACTTTCGGTGTATTGCTGTTGCGTTGGCGAAACCCACCATCAAAAATTAAAAACTCCAATTCAAAATTGAAAATTCGCTCATGATGCCTACGACACCCCTACCAAGGCGTGGTAAATCATATCCGTTCTCAGGTTCAGCCTGGGAACATTTTACAAGAGGCTCTGCCTCATGTTTCGGGAGGCAGTCGCGATGAAAAAAAAATCACCACCAAGTATGAAAAAGGTTTCTTACCTTCTGCCTTATGCCTTCTGCCTTCTGCCTTATGCCTTCTGCCTTTTGCCTTCTGCCTTTGTAGCCTCTGCCCATAACGTCAAAACAGCGGCAGATGTTGGCGGTACACTCCACATTCAACCAAACGATAATCCCCGTGCTGGAGAACCTTCCCAAGTTTGGGTTGCTCTCACCCGTAAAGGTGGAAAGGTTATCCCCTTAAAAGAGTGTAATTGCCAATTAGCTGTTTACGCTGAACCTCATTCACCAAAAGAGCCAGCACTGCTTGAGCCATCCTTGCAAGCTATTACCGCCGAGCGATATAAAGGCATTCCCGGTTCAGAAATTACATTCCCCAAGCCCGGAGCTTATCTGCTACAACTCAGCGGCAAACCTGCATCTGGGGAAAGTTTCCGACCGTTTAAGTTAAACTTTGAAGTCACTGTTGCCGCCGGTTCAGCATCAGCCACAGATACACAAAATATCCAAAATGTCAATGATACGGTAGAAGATAGAAAAAGCGGGTTTATACCGATAGCGATCGCTTTATCAGCTCTTGCATTAGCAGGCATCGTGTTTATCGTACAGCAACGAAGGAGATGAGGAGATGGGGGGACAAGGAGACAAGGGGGACAAGTAGGGGTGGGGTTCCCCCACCCTTGCCAATGCCCAATGCCCCATGCCCAATGCCCAATGCCCCATTCCCTATTTATGCCTTTGCTGATGCCACTGCCAGGAGTGAACGAGAATATCTTTCAAGGATGAATATTGAGGTTGCCAGTTTAGGATTTTTCTAGCTTTGTCACCGCTACCGATGAGTGATGGTGGATCCCCAGGACGGCGATCGCATTCTTTGACAGCAATCTCACGTCCTGTGACAAGCTTGGCTGTTTCAATAACTTCTTTGACAGAGAAGCCATTACCATTGCCTAAATTGAAAACTTCACTGTCACCACCGTCTAAGAGATATTTCAACCCCAAAACATGAGCGTCTGCTAAATCGTTAACATGAATATAATCGCGAATACAAGTACCATCAGGCGTGGGATAATCAGTGCCAAAAATTGAGATAAATTCGCGTTTGCCTAAAGCTGTCTGTAGCACCAAAGGAATTAAATGAGTTTCTGGGTTGTGATCTTCACCCAAGCGACCCTGAGGATCGGCACCAGCAGCGTTAAAGTAGCGGAAACGTACTGATTTGAAATCGTAAGCCGTATCAAAGTCAGAAAGAATCCGTTCTACCATCAACTTAGTTGCACCGTAGGGATTAATTGGATTTTGGGGATGGTCTTCGGGAATTGGCACAACTTCCGGTACACCATAAGTGGCACAAGTGGAAGAAAAGACAAATTTCTTAATAGAAGCTGCCAGCATTGCTTCTAACAGCGTTAAAGTGCCGACAACATTATTGCGGTAGTATTTTGCCGGGTCAGTAACCGATTCTCCCACATAGGCGTAAGCAGAAAAGTGCATGACAGCGGCAATATTGCGGGTAGAGAATAAGTTATCTAACAAAGGGCGATCGCCTGTATCTCCTTCTATCAGTTCTACCTTTAGAACGTTTTCTACCAAGTCACGATGCCCATATACGAGATTATCCAGTATTATCACCTCATATCCCGCCTGCAATAAAGCAAGCACCGTATGAGAGCCAATATATCCAGCTCCCCCAGTTACCAAAATACAGGGCTTTTCCGACGACATAGTTTTCATGTTTAATTTCATAACCACTTAATCAATTTAATTTACTAATGGCAGATGACTGTTGGAAGAAAGCATGAATGATGAACTTTTTTATCCTTCATACCTACTTGCTTACCTCCAGACTTATTTGTGGAGAAAAAAATTAAGCAAAGCATCCGACTTCAAATCCTCCACAACTCCGGTGGAGTCTTAACTTTATCCTTCTCAATCGCAAAAACGTTACGCGAACATACTTAATTTGACCTGAAAAATTATAAATACTGCGTCCAATATCACAAAATTGCTCTAAAATCACTACGACGGTAGTCTTTGTGTGAGGGGAGTCACCCCCATTCTTGGGGAGTGGCGTTGTGATGTATTTGTAGTCAGGTAACAATGTGCTTACAATTTGACAATAAAATCAATCAACTGCCCAAAACCTTTAGGCTGACCCTTAGGGGTTCGCGCCTACTAACCTGCGTCAGGTTTTCCTCCGCAGTGGTGGACTCACCAAACTAGCGCTCATCGCACTAGAAGATTTGAGAGTAAATGTATGTTTCTACTGTTAAGCCGGGTACTCCTCTGGCTGCTTGTTGGCACAATCGTCTATTCTTTGTTCCAGAGATTTTATCCCTCAGGAAATTTTGGCGGACGATTGATCGTAGTTATTTTGTTGCTCGTTTTAGCGCTGTCGTTTATTAATCCTAATGAACCGGCGGTGGCTTCGTTGTGGAGAGTGGTGTCATTTCCGCTCAAGCCTTTGGGAGCATCAATGTTGATGATGATGTTTGCAGCTCAAAGAATCAAGGGTGGAGCAATAGACAAACCAGGCGGATACTTGCTTGGCTGGGCGCTAACGATTTTAATATTGGCAAGTACACCAGCTGTTGCCTATTTCTTAGTTAGATCGCCTGTGGCAATGGTAGGTTCACCCTCAATCGCCAGTCAAATCGAAAATTACCGCCTCGCGTCAACATCTGGGACACTAGTAGCATTGGGGCGATCGCCTGATGCAATTATTTCTGATGTCGTCGCAGGCTCGCGCATTCTACCTGCTGTGGATACAAATGTGGCAACCATAGCATTAAACAACCTGGAGATTAAAGTTCCACCCTACCTGTTGCAAAATCCTGCGGATATCACCAGACGAGGATTGCGACTAGAAGACTTTGTACCCAATGCAGAAACACTGTCACTAACAACGCGAGTTTGGGAAAGTTATCTCAACCAGACTTACTTCTTCTTGCGTGGTAGGTAACGCGCTTCAGTCCAAGGTAAAAGGTAAAATTAAAAGGATGCAAGCCCCTAAATTTATGGGGCAATTCTTTTACTTTTTTACTTATTGCTTTCATAAGTCCCGCCCAGAATTCCCTCAGCTTAGAGTCGAGTCCAGGAAGAATAAGCATCCTGAAAAAACTTTCTTTAGAATAGAGGTTCTATTACCCATTTCTCATTCCCCTGAAAGAATAGGGAGACAAGGAGAGGGGGAGACAAGGGGAGGGGGGGATGAGGAGAGGGGGGGAGGGGGAGACAAGGGGAGTATTATGAAAAAATTCTCCTTGTCTCCTTGTACCCTTGTCCCCTTGTCTCCTTGTCTCCTTGTCTCCCTTGTCCCCCTTGTCCCCTTGTCTCCCTTGTCCCCATTCCCCATTCGCTTTAAATGGCACAATCACGACGACTTGCTAAACTCGGTGCTTACATGCGTCCCCATTGGCGGGAGGCGACTTTAGGTATTATTGCTTTGTTGATTGTCAACGGTTTGGGGGTTTATATCCCCTTATTAATTCGTTCGGCAGTTGACAAACTTTCAGCCAGCTTTAGCTGGAACCAAGTACTAAATTCTGTAGTACCGATCTTCTTTCTGAGTACGTCGATGTGGTTAATGCGTATAGCTTCGCGCATCTGGCTGTTTGGGGTGGGGCGTCAGGTAGAATTTGACTTGAAACAACAGATTTTTGAACATTTACTGAAACTAGAGCCGGCTTATTTTGCGATCAATACTGCTGGTGATTTGATTAGTAGAGCCACCAGTGATGTAGATAATATCAGGCGGTTGTTGGGTTTTGCTGTATTAAGTTTGGCAAATACTGTGTTTGCCTATGCCTTGACGCTGCCGGTGATGCTGTCTTTGAGTGTGGATTTGACATTAGCATCTCTGGCAGTTTATCCATTGATGTTTTTGTTGGTGCATGTGTTTAGCGATCGCTTACGCAACCAACAAGCAGCAGTTCAAGAAAAACTTTCCGACATCAGCGATCTCATCCAAGAGGATATATCAGGCATTGCCCTAATTAAAATCTACGCCCAAGAAGAAAACGAGCGTCGCGCTTTCTGGGAAAAAAATAAGAATTTATTTCAGGCTAACCTGCAATTAGCGAACACCCGAAATCGATTATTCCCCCTAATTGGCGGACTCGCTACTCTCAGTTCGCTAATTATTATCTGGTTGGGGGCAACGCGGATAGCTTCGGGAAACCTCAGCGTGGGCGATTTTGTCGCACTGTTGCTTTGTGTAGAGCGTTTAGTTTTCCCCACCACTTTGTTAGGATTTACAATTACTACTTATCAACGCGGTGAAGTTAGTATCGATCGCATTCAGGCAATTCTTTCTGTCACACCACAAATTGAAGACACAAGCGCCGCTATACATCTACCTTTAGACACAATTAAAGGGGAACTGTCTGCGAAAAATCTCAGTTTCACTTATCCGGGTGCGACCACCCCAGCTTTAGATAAAGTTAACTTTACCATTACTCCTGGGGAAACTGTGTCAATTGTCGGTGCGATCGGTTCGGGTAAATCAACTTTGGCGAATGCTTTGCCACGTTTGTTAGATATTGAATCAGGGCAGTTATTTTTGGATGGTAAAGACATCACCCAAATAGAGTTGGCAGATTTAAGAAATGCGATCGCCTACGTTCCTCAAGATAGCTTTCTATTTAGTACCACCATCAAAAATAATATCCGCTACGGCGATCCTTTCAGCGAACAACAAGATGTAGAATCAGCTGCCCATCTCGCACAAATTCACCCAGAAATTATTAATTTTCCGCAACAATACGAGACTTTGGTAGGAGAACGTGGTATTACTCTTTCTGGCGGTCAGCGACAACGCACAGCTTTAGCTAGAGCAATGTTAGTTGATGCCCCAGTGTTAGTTTTGGATGATGCCCTCTCCAGCGTTGATAATCAAACAGCTACACAAATCTTAAAAAATCTCTCTGGTGGTACGCAACGTAAAACTGTTGTTTTTATCACTCATCAATTATCTGCCGCTGCTGTTGCCGATCGCATTATTGTGATGGACAAAGGTAGAATTGTCCAGACAGGCAATCACTTAGAACTTGTACAGCAACCGGGGCTTTACAGAACTTTATGGAGTCAGCATCAAGTAGAAGAATTATTGCATTAAGTTTTTAGAATACGAACAGTAAAAATTATTGACAGTAGGGACAATTATCATTGCAGCGCGTATAATTTGTCAGCATGACGTTTAAAATAATTATACTCAGTATTTACTCAGATGCTGCAATTTTTGCAAAGCTTTTTTAGTGGTGGTTCATTCATTCCACATGGACATTGTTACCTCTGGAAACCTTGGTTAGTGTGGATGCATATCGCATCAGATTCTCTGATTGCCCTAGTCTATTACTCTATCCCGGTTATCCTTGTCTACTTTGTCAAAAAGCGAGAGGATTTACCCTTCAAATGGATAATTCTATTATTTGGAGCTTTTATCGTCTCTTGTGGAACAACACACATAATGGACGTGTGGACGCTTTGGCATCCGACTTACTGGCTATCCGCTTTCATCAAAGTTATTACTGCCTTGGTTTCTTTGTCTACAGCTATTGCACTGCTACCAGTAATTCCCAAGGCAATAGCTTTGCCAAGTCCAGCACAACTAGAAACTGCTAACTGCCAATTGAAACTTGCTCTTCAGGAACTGGCAAATACACAAGCTCAACTAATTCAAACTGAAAAAATGTCTTCTTTAGGACAGTTAGTTGCAGGAATTGCCCACGAAATTAACAATCCTGCTAACTTTATTTATGGCAATATTGCCCCGGCACATAACCATGTGCAAGATTTGTTCAGTTTGATTTCACTTTATGAAAAATATTATCCCTGTAGAATACCAGAGATTCATGCTTATGCAGAAGAAATTGACCTTGATTTTATTAAAGCAGACTTCCCAAAAATTTTATCTTCCATACAAATGGGAAGCGATCGCATCCGCGAGATAGTTTTATCGTTGCGGAATTTCTCTCGATTAGGTGAAGCGGAAATAAAGAAAGTTGATCTACACGAAGGTATTGATAGTACTCTTGTAATTTTGCAAAATCGTTTAAAAGCTAAAACAAATTATCCAGCTATTGAAGTTATTAAAGAATATGGCGATTTGCCTAAAGTCGAATGCTATGCCGGACAAATTAATCAAGTGTTTATGAATATCCTAACTAATGCCATTGATACTTTAGAGGAATCAATGGTCAGTTGTCAGAAAGTGACTTTAGTTAGAACACTTAGGGTTAGTGGCAAAACAACTGATAATGGAGATGCCATACTTTTACCAAACGATAAACCGCAAATTCGCATTTATACTAAAGTTGCAGACAATAATCAAGTGATGATTCGGTTTTATGACAATGGCTGTGGGATGACAGAAGAAGTAAAGCAAAAAATGTTTGACCCGTTCTTTACGACAAAATCTGTCGGTTCAGGTACAGGTTTAGGGATGTCGATTAGCTACCAAATTATTGACAAACATGGGGGTCAGTTGAAGTGTATTTCCGCACCGCTTGAAGGTACAGAGTTTATCATCCAGATTCCGATTCATGTAAAACATAATTAATTGTTTGTAGCGCCATTCACCGCACATTACTGCTACATTCAAGTTAATCGTAGTTTTGACGGATTACTATGACAGTCTCTATAGAGTATATCCCCGTTACCCCAATTGAATACCCGGATGACGACGGTAAGCCAATGGCTGAAGGTGATATCCAGTGCAGCTACTTAACTTATGGTATAAGTGCGCTAAAAGTATTTTTTCAAAGCCGTTCTGATGTATATGTTGCTGGAAATCTATTTATTTACTACGAAAAAGGTAATCCAGAAGCAGTTGTTGCCCCAGATGTCTTTGTAGTTTTTGGAGTTGAAAATCGCCAACGTCGTTCTTACAAAACTTGGGAAGAAAACAATAAAAGTCCTGATTTTGTTTTAGAAATTACCTCAAAAGCAACCCGCAGTAAAGACCAAGGTGCAAAGAAAGGAATCTACGCTTTTTTAGGAGTGCGTGAATATTTCCAATATGACCCTACAGGTGATTATCTTACTCCTCAACTTCAGGGTTTACGCTTAGTCGAGGGCAATTATTTCCCGATTGCTAGTAATACCTTAGAAGATGGTACTGTGTCTCTAACCAGTGAAGTTTTACGGCTAGAGTTACGAGTTAAGTATGGGGATATGCGCTTTTACGATGCAGCAACAGGCAAAACACTGCTAACTTATGAAGAAGAAGCTGCCGCACGACAAGCAGCAGAAGAGAAAGCGCAAAAATTAGCCGCTAAACTCAGAGAGTTGAATATCGATCCAGATGCACTTTAGGACAAGATCCCACAAGATCCCCGACTTCTTTAAGAAGTCGGGGATCTCAAGGGGATCTCAAAGATGAAAACATGCGTTAGTTTTTTTGAGATTTGGGCACTATAAATAACCTCAAAAAAACTATTTGGCATAAACGATGTTTCACACTGAGTTATCAAATCGTGTTTCTTTAGAGTTTCCTGGATCTAAGTTAGTGTATCGCCATGTTTACGCGATCGCTTCTCTACTTCTAATTAGCCTGCTGAGTTCATTTACGCTGACACAACACCTAGCCATTTCTAACTGGTTTGATGGCTTTCTGGGGGGGTTAGCACATCCTGTACTAGGGTTGCATCATATGGTTAGTGTGGTTGCTATTGGCTTACTCTCTGGTGTAGTTGTGCGTGGGGCTTTAGTACCCGCAGGCTTTGTGCTAGCAACACTTTTAGGCACTATCAATCATCTATTATATCTGGATTTACCAGGTGCCCAAACAGCGATCGCTTTTTTCACAATCGTTTTTGCGGTTATGCTGGCAATTCCCAATCAACCAAATCTAATGGTACTGGTGCTGCTGACGGCTACAGCTGGTTTATTTCACGGTTATACTTATGGTCAAGCGATTTTAGAGACACCAATCGGTTCACAAATTACTTATATGCTGGGTTTAACCTTGACTCAATTTGTTGTTGCCATGAGTGCCAGAGAAATTGGCAATACAATCGGCATAGGAAAACTTGAGAATATTCGCTTCGTCGGCTTCGCTTTTTGGGCCATCGGCATCGTTTTTCTTAGCTATTCGATAATATAAATCACTTTAATTTATCGGTAAATGTTGGTAATTGCGAAATGGTATGAGCCAATACTTATTAGCAATTACCCCTAAACAACTAAGTTCCTAGAAAGCTCCTACTTTTGCAAATATGACGTAGATTGTTTTCAAAATCAACTGCAAGTCATATAGCGGATGCCAATTTGCTTGATAACGCAAGTCTAAATCGACCACTTGTTCAAAATTTTTCACGCTTGAACGACCGTTAACTTGCCATTCACCAGTCATCCCTGGTTTAACATTTAAACGTTGCCAGTGACGCTGATTGTAGTAAGCTACTTCATCAGCGGTAGGGGGACGGGTTCCGACTAAACTCATTTCGCCTACTAGCACATTCCAAAACTGGGGAAGTTCATCCAAGCTGGTACTTCTTAAAAAGCGCCCGACTTTTGTTACACGGAAGTCATTTTTATTTTTAAATAAAAGTCCATTAGCTTCGTTATCCACTAATGATTTTAATTTTTCGGCATCAACAACCATCGAGCGGAATTTACGCATACGAAATGAACGTCCTTGTAGTCCATAACGTTCTTGAGCGAAGAAAATTGGACCGCGACTATCGATTTTAATTGCCAGTGCTATCGGCACAAAGGCGATCGCTAAAATCAAAAGTCCTATCAAGCTTCCGAAAATATCTAAACAACGTTTAAGTTTAGACTGCACTGATGGGTGAGGGGTAAGTGCTAATTCCCAAACTTGTGAAGTTGCACCCTGGAAAACGGTTTTTAATGGTGTTTGGTACATTGCCGAGCCGAATATTAAGCGAAGAACGTAAAATCACGGAGCTTTAATTCGACTATAGACTTAGCTTCAGGAAAAGAAAATCCATGTCCCCAGTAGTTTCACTGAATCTTCATCAATCAGATTGAGATCGTCATATTTGATAAACTTAATGTGAAGCTAATTAAATATTACTTATGGTGGATGAAAAATATTTTTAAATCTGAATACAAGATAAAATTATGTTAGAATTTTCTACTAAATGAGTGCGTATACTAAAGAAAATTTCCCACTTCACTCGTTTTGCCGTCAGTCAGCCTGCAAAAAGCGAGGCTGAGAAATTCAAGCCGCGTTAAATCAGTATCACAGCACAGATGCACAAAGCATCCTGATGAAGATAGATTTTACTGAGTAATGGGTCAGATGGTGCTGCTGACACAATGTAAATAGTAGATGTGACGTAAGCGATCGCTTGCGTCACAACTAGAAAAACAACTCTTCTTCATATATTCAGCAAAAGCACCGAGGAATAAAATCGCAAACAGTATCACAATAGCAGCGAATGCATTGTGCTGCCTGTATTAACTTATTCAAACATTAGTAGAGAGATTACTTTTATGCTTTCTCAATCTTGGGGTGTTAGAGATACGGTATCAGCAGGAGTCGAAGTTAAAATAAATCGTTTAGAATCCATTGTTGAACAAATAGGGGAAGCAGTACTTGCTACCACGGAAACTATTGAACGTTTTGCTGAAAGAGTAGATACTATCAGCGTGCAAGTAGAAGAACAGGGAAAGCAGGTACAGCAACAGGGTTATCAAATTTTGGCATTATGTGATGCAGTGCAGACCCTTGCTGAATCTCAGGATGATACACTGCAAAGGCTAAATCATCTGACACATACCTTAGACCGCTTGATGGCATTGATTCAAGGTACATCTGAAGGATGAACTATAACGTTCGCATCTAACGAGGATATCCGAAGATAAAGTAGCAAGCGAACAATCTTCGGTCAAGACCACTAGATAATATTAAATTTTTCTTTGGGACTTGCTTTTCCCCGTTAGATGAGTGCGACTTACACCCAAAAAGTTAAACTTTTAACTGAGTGACAGCAATTTTACCGGAAAAACATACATCGACATCGCTGCCTGGAGTGCGATCGCGTTTGCTATATTCTCCTGCATAATAAAAATCATCGCCGTCAACTCGGTAATTAATCGGTAACGGTTTGGTACAAGGTTGGCAAAATACAACTTCTGGATCTGGTTCTCCCGGCACTAAATGTGGTAAATTAACATTCCAAAAACACCCAGGCTCTAAAGGACGCTGAAGTAAGTCAGCTAAAACGCCTTCTGTCCATCTTGCCGCTACATCCCAATCTACATTCAGCTTGCCTTTACGATAGTGAGAAACCGCGATTCCGGGAATACCGTGCATCGCAGCTTCCCTGACAGCGGCAACAGTTCCGGAAATATACGCATCAACTCCTAAGTTTCCCCCAGCGTTGATCCCCGATAAAACACACTTGACATTTTTGGTAATTTGTGATAATGCTATTCTGATACAATCGGCGGGAGTGCCGGCGATCGCATATTCGCGGTCAGAACGTCGCTGTAAGTGAATGGGACGAGTTGTAGTTACTTTATGTCCGCAACCCGATTGATGGTGTTTGGGAGCGGCGATAATTATATCTTGACCGTTGACAGCTTTGAGCAGCGATTTAATTCCGGGAGCGTCGATTCCGTCGTCATTGGTGAGGATGAGAGTCATATATTTTTTGCTTCAAAATTCCAAATCTTGCGCTCAAATTTACAACGAAAGTGCTTTCATGTGTCTTTCCCTGCTAGCACGTTGCAACCCATCAAGCAACTTGCTGATAAATTTCTCCATAGGATATAATTAACACATCGTTTACAGAGTCCGCTCCCAAGCACTTGGGTTAATCCCAAAACCCAAGGCTGGGACGGTTTTTCTTCAATCAAGCTGTAACATAAATTTGCCTGGGTTTGAAGTTAGATTCAACGGAGCGTGAGCACAATATCCCACCTGGTCGAATGTTCGATTTGGCTGGATGACCTTTCCCCAAATAAGTACATCAACTTGAAAAAACATCAAATGTAGGATGCCGTACTTTCGGCGCTTCGCACCTTCTAATTCTTAGGACTTACGCTTTAAACCTTATTAGTTCCTTAATTTACGAGTGCGATAATTCATGAATTATCGCTACTTAGGATATGTTTTGCGCTCAGGGAGTGATTCTATTACGGTGCGTTAGGGTTCCCTAACGCACCCTACCGTGGTTTTACTTATAAGCGTTAAAACGCTTACTACGAAAGAATCAGGGGTTTTAAGTTTTTCTACTGCCTACACCGTATCCTTAAACGGAAAAGTGGAGAAAAGCAGTTAAAGATGTGATTTTTTACATTAGTTGTGTAGTATTTTGTCGAAAGAAGGTATGAAGGATTCATTTTATGAAACAGCTCCTCAATCAAGTATTTAGCATGACAAAACACCTAGTACGGCTTATTCTGCCCCTGGTGATGATAATTTTGGCTTCGTCGCTGGTTGCGACACCCGCTTTGGCGACAGGTGTATATGATATGCCGAATCTTACACCAGGCAGCACCTGGGTTGTGGATAAAGGCGAAGTTATTAGCCTTTCTAATGAAGGTAAAATTAGCAGTGCTTTGGAAGATTTGGCAAAGCAAACTGGGAATGAAGTAAGAATAGTGACAGTTCGCCGTCTAGACTACGGAGAAACACCGGAAAGCTTTACCAAAAGCCTTTTTGAAAAATGGTTTCCGACAAAAGAGCAAAGAGCAAATCAAAGCATACTGATGATTGACACCGTTACCAACGGTACGGCTATTATTAGTGGCGATAAAGTCAAGTCTTTGATGCCAGAAGCGATCGCTAATAGTATCGCGACTGAAACCTTGGCAGAACCATTAAGAAACGGTAACAAATACAATCAAGCATTTCTCGATGCAAGCGATCGCCTTGTAGCCGTCCTCTCCGGTCAACCCGACCCAGGACCACCCCAAATCGCCGAAATCCAAGTAGAAGGCACATTTAAAAAAGCAGAAGAAACCGAAAATATCAAAGGTAACGCTACTGCTTGGGTAGTAGGACTTTTAATCGCCGCAACCGTCATCCCGATGGCAACTTACTACATCTATCTAGTAATTCAACCATCTTCTGGCGGGCAATAAGGAGTAGGAGTAGGGAGTAGGGACTTTCACCACTCCCCACTCCCCACTCACCACTCCCCACTCCCTCATTTAATCTTGAACATACTCTTGCCCTGTCACCAAAGCAACCTCAGCGCGGACAAATTCGCGACCCAAATAAGCTGCGTGGTCAAAAAGACTTACCGGACAGGGCTGAGTTTCTTCAAAAATCTTTATACAAAGTTCCTTAGCTGTCCTCCCTGTAAATACTGTTGTGTGAGTTCTTTGCACCTTACCCCGTGCTGGAATCACTTTTCCCGTTTCTGGATCGACAGCTAAACCTTGCTCATCAATCACGTTTGTGAAATGCTTGGCAGAAATTAAACCCGCTTCCCGATCCAGATAAATAATAAAATATCCGGCTGGGTCAAGGTCAATATGACGCCCAGAAAGCTTGTCATCAATTGCCGCCAAATTTTCAGCTGTCAAATCCATAGTCACTCTAAAAATTAAATTTAATCTAGGTTTTTACACTTCTTCTCAAGTGTAATTCTTTCTTCTCCCTTCTCTTCCTTGGCGTTCTTAGTTTCTTGGCGGTTCGTTTTCCTTAAGAATCTTTTTGACTAAACGGCAACTGCTGATTAATCGCATCAATTTCTTGCTGTTCTAGTTCATTCACCTCACGAATATAAGGGCGTAAAATCTGTTCTAAACGACTATTATAAAAGCGGTGCAAACTGTGATTGGGCATAGCCGGAAACCCGCGACGTTTTTTATGACGACCCCCAGCACCGGGGTCAAAACTTTGAATTCCGTTAGCGATCGCCCATTCAATTGGTGAATAATAGCAAGCATCAAAATGCAAATTGTCTATTTCTTGAAAACTCCCCCAATAACGACCATAAAGGCGATCGCCTTTATATAAACAAAAAGACATTCCCAGCGGTTGACGATTATCTTGCTCGCTGTATGCAGCAACAAACAATACCCGATGGCGATAATTAGCGTGTAACTGCTCAAAAAATTGCTTTGTTAAATACTTACTACCCCACCAGCCAAATTTATCACAAGTATCGGCGTAGAATTCGTACATCAAAGGAAACAAAGACTGAGGAATTTCATCACCTGTGAGTTTTTCCAATCGTAAACCGATTTTCTCCACCGCTTTGCGTTCGCGTTTGATATTGCGACGTTGATTGGCGTTAAACACACCTAAATAATCATCAAAAGTGTTAAAGCCGAGATTTTCCCAGATGTAGCTGTGGTGCAGCCAAGTTGTAAAGCCTAGGCGTTCTAAAACAAGTCGCCATTCGGGATCTACGTAGAGAAAATGACAGCCAGAAATACGATTTTTGGTGCAGAAAGCGTCAATTTCATGCACCATCAGCGATGTTATTTCATCTTCATCTTCTCCGGGTGCAATTAAAAATCGATAGCCTTCTGCTGGGGTAAACGGTGTCATTCCCAACAGCTTCGGGTAATAGCGCACACCAATGCGATCGGCTAACTCTGCCCACTGGTGATCGAAAACAAATTCACCATAACTATGTCCTTTCAGGTAGAGTGGGGCGGCAGCAATCAGCGTTCTGTCTCGCCACACTGTCAAGTGATTTGGCAACCAACCAGTTTTTCTAGTTGCGCTGCCGGAAGTTTCTAGATTATTCAGCCATTCCCACTCTAAAAACGGGGTTTTGAGTGGCATTGCTAAAGCATCCCACGCCTGACGGGGAATTTCAGCAATTTTGTTAATCCAGGCAGCAGAATAGCGAGGCTTGAGTTGTTCGACCATTGGAGGTGGAGATACAAAACTTTGCAAAAGCTTTTTTTAGGGTAACTTACCAGCACCTACCAAAGCGCGTTGGGTGGGACATTGGTTCGGTCAAATATAGCGGTTTTGGTGTTGGATGCAATACCAGGGCGAACGCAGTAGGGACAATTCATGAATTGTCCCTACTGCATTTGGGTATTTGACACAAGTGAGAACCGCTATAATCTAATCTATTAATGGTTGCAGCCGATAGTGCAAAAACACCTCTTGTTCAAAAGTCTGAACTTCTAGTAGTTGCAACCTGGGAGCCAATTGTGGTAAGAATCCTATACCATCCACTGGTGTGGGCGCACTAGCACCGCCCAAAATCAGCGGACAGACAGTAAGCCATAATTCATCAATTAAATTCAATTCCAGCATGGAGGCAGTCAAACTACCACCACCGAGTACGGCTATGCGTGTTATACCTAGATTCGTCAGATGTTGTAAGGCAGTAAAAATGTCAATTTTTTCTGTTGGTGTTTCAAAAATTAAAATTTGCTCAAATTCTGTCCTGCCTTGCCAAAACAGCGCTCCTGCTGTTGTAGTTAGCAACCAGCGTTGAACTGGCTGCTTAAAGAAGTGAATTTCCGGATTTAGCTTGCCTGAGTGTGTAACTACTATATGAACTGGTTGGGCAAATTTACCCAAATGTGTTCTTTGTTGCAGCAGTTGTGGATGCGATACGGTGAGTGTTGTACCGTAAGCCCGAAGAGTACCAGCACCAAACAAAATGGCATCAGAGGCAGCTACTTGCTTTTCCAGGTGTGCTTTGTCAGCTAAAGAGCCAAATCGCGCAGGCGATCGCCTGACATCTGCGATTTTGCCATCTGCACTCATTGCCATAACTACAGTGGTATGAGGACGATGTTGCATGATTAAGTTGATTTTGATATTTTCCTTGTTGGTGTGTAAATTATCAAAAAATCCGGATATTAGCAAAAACTGTTTTGCTTTATTTCACAAGTGTATCTATCTGTAACAAATTATGTTACAGTTACCTCAAAGACTTTTTGTATAGCAAGTTTCTTTTTGGAATTTCCCGATTTGTTACTTTTAATAGCTAGAAATAAAATTGTTATAAATTGACAAAATGTCTCATATAGCTATTTTAAGAGCATATCGTTACTGTTTTGGTTTGCTTTCTTCGAAGTGAGACTGTCGATGACTAAACCCAGTCAATCATCTTTCCGTCGAATTTTAGTGTCAAGAATTTTACTGCTGTTCGTTCCAGTTTTATTAGCAGGAGAAATTCTCGCATTAAACAAGGCACGTTCTAGTCTGTTAGAAACTGCCAGGAAAAACTTAACAGAAAGCTCTCAGATTAAAGGGGAGAAGATTGTTGATGCGATCGCAGCTTTAAAATCTAACTTGTTAAGTGCCAGTCAAACAACAGTTATTAAGTCTGGTTCTTCTGGGGAAGCGCAACAATTTATCAACGCGATCGCACAGCAATTGCCAACTCACATAGAATGTATTCAATTAGCAAATCTGCGAAACGGTAATATTATTGCTAGTACTTGTGGTGAGCAACCAATTGCTGAATTAAAATTACCTTTACCTAATGACAAAATTCAAGTTCAGGCAATTTCACCATCACTAGACGGGAAAACTGGTAAAAAAGATTCAAAAAATCAACTGCAATTACTTTTATCTGCCCCAGTATACGATAGATTTGGTAACTTGCATTACGCCTTAAGAATTAAGACAGCATTACACCAACAGATAAAAAATAAGCGGGGTTCATTAACAGGCTCTACAGTAGTAATTGCTGAAGATGGGACAATTTTAGCACACCCACTGCCAGCAAGAGTGGGGACTAATATCAAACAGCATCCAGATGCTTCTCGGCTAGAAATGATATTGAAACGTGCGATCGCCGGAAAACGAGATTCTGTAACTTTATATTTCAAAGAAGGAGAACAAAAAGAAGGCATAGAATTAGTAGCTGGATACACAGCTATTCCCAATCCAATTACAAATCAACAGCAGCAAAAATGGATTGTCTTAGCCGTTACAAGTTTAGATAATGCTTTGTTTGGGCTTGGGGAAATCAAACTAATTTTACTCGCTTTAACATTTGGCTTAATTAGCGTGAGTGTGTTGGCATCGTTGTATTTAGGTCGTTACTTAGCACGTCCTGTAGAAAAATTGCGAGACTATGCCCTAAATCTTAACAGTCATCATTCTGCCGAATCAATTCCGCACAACTTTCAAATTAGAGAATTCAATCAACTAGCGCAAGCACTAAACCAAATGGTAGAAAGGCTTAAAGCTTGGGCAGAAGAATTAGAAATAGCTTGGAAAGAAGCGAAAACCGCCAATCATCTCAAAAGCAAGTTTTTAGCGACAACTTCCCATGAGTTGAGAAATCCACTTCATACCATTATTAACTGTGTTCAGCTAGTTAAAGATGGCATGTGCGATAGCCGTGAAGAAGAAATGGAGTATCTTTTACATGCCGATAAAGCCGCAATTCACTTGTTAGGAATCATTAATGATTTACTCGACCTTTCCAAAATTGAAGAAGGCAAGCTTTCAGTTGTAACAGAACCGATTGACCTGCGAAAATTATTGCAAGAGGTGATTAATTTGCAATCAGTGAATGTGCAAAAAAAAGGCTTGCAATTAAAAATTGATTTAGGAGAGGAAGTAATTCCAATTAAGGCAGATGCAGCTAAACTCAAACAAGTTTTAATTAATGTGATTGGCAACGCAACTAAGTTTACCGAAAGCGGAAGCATTGCGATCGCCACAGAAATCGAAAATAGTTTTAGTCAATCTCAGGTGATTATCACCGTCACAGATACAGGTGTGGGCATCGATCCTGCCCAACAGCATAAACTATTTCGCCCCTTTGTGATGGCAGATAATGCAAACACGCATAAATTTGAAGGTACAGGATTGGGACTGGCGATTTCACGAAACTTAATCGAACTCATGGGAGGTACGATTACTCTAGAGAGTGCGGGTATTAACCAAGGCACCACGATTGCGATCGCTTTACCCTTAATTGATACCTCGGTGTTATCTACTTCAGCACATCAAGACGTTTCAGAACACAGAAGCGCAAATCAAATCAAAGAAATAAAGGAAATTAGTTCTCAAGAAAACATTTTTCCTTCTCCCAAAGGAATAATAGATGTAGAAAAATCCGAGCATAGACTTCCTTCAATGGGAACTTCCGAAGAGATAGGAATATGGAGAGAAGTGCGAGATACTTCCGGTGCAGACACTTTGCGAACGACTTATCGTTAGATATGCAAATTCTGGCATCGAATAATCCGTTGGATGAATCGTAGAGACGTTCCAATGGAACGTCTCTACAATACGTCAAATTTATCGACATTATTTGTCAAATCATCCTTAATGTCCAGAAAAACAGATTTACCATTTTCTTTGAGAGATTCTGTCAAAGCCGTGAGAATTTGCACCAATTCTGTGCCTACCCAGCCAGACGAAATCATTGACGGAGTATTCTCCTGGATGCAGTTAACAAAGTTTGAGCAAACCCGCTGCAATGATTCGCTTGTTTCTACTTCCAACACCTCGCGGCTTTGATTCACGGGTATAAATTGATTTTGCTTGACCACAAACTCACCATGTAGCAGCGTCAAAGGTGCTTCCGTTGACATTTCATCAAAAATCAAGCTGCCCAGGCTTCCCACAACCACAAGCCGCCGCTGTTTATCCGGATTGAGCCAGCACAAGTGTATGTAAGCTTGAAAGCCATCCGGGTACGTAAGTGTCACCCAGACTAAATCTGCTAGTCCTTGATTTTGAGATGAGGGGGATGAGGGGGATGAGGGGGACAAGGAAGACAAGGGGGACAAGGAGGAATTTCTCTCCCTTGTCTCCCTTGTCTCCCCCCTCTCCCCCATCTCCCCCCTCTCCCCCATCTCCCCCACTGCTCCCTGTAGCCAAACTGTACCCGTTGCCTGTACTTTCACGGGTGTTTGACCTAACCAATTATTAAAAATGGCTATATCGTGAATCGCTAAGTCCCATAAAGCATCGACATCTTGGCGGACTGGTCCCAAATGCGTGCGGGTAGCGTAGCCGTAACGGAAATCACCTAATTTCCCAGCCTGAACTACAGTTTGCCCTCGCTCAACTACTGGGTGAAATAAATAAGTGTGGTCAACCATCAAAATTAAGTTCAGTTGTTCTGCTAACTGACATAATTCCTGGCATTCTGTTGGGTCTAGAGTTAGAGGTTTTTCTGCTAAAACGTGGTATCCCCAGCGTAATGCATCGGCAATTAAAGAGTAATGAGTGATGGCGGGAGTAGCAATTACCACAGCTTGCAACCCAGGCAGATGCTTAAGTTCGTGCCACTGGGTTGTTAATATTACAGTATTATCTAAGTTAAACTGCTGTTTTACTGCTGCTAATCGTTCTGGATTCGGGTCTACTACCGCAGCAACACTTACATCGGGATGTTGTAAAAAATTCCGCAGCAAATGCACACCCCAACGCCCAACTCCGATAACAGCGATTTTAATCATTGGTTAATAGTTATTAGCTAGTGGATAGTGGATAGTGGGGCATGGGGCATGGGGCATGGGGCATGGGGCATGGGGCAAGCGTCCAAGTGGGCTGAGATCGAAATTTGGCTTTATTCCCATTGCCCATTGCCCATTGCCCATTGCCCATTGCCCATTGCCCATTGCCCAACAACCAACAACCAACTGATTATCAGCTTATTAAGCGAGTTTTAGCTTCAGTGTTTATCCTGAGAGCTAATTGCAAAAAAAGCTACTTTTGCAGCAGCTTGCTCGGCACCTTTAATCGAGCGTCCCTTGCCTTGACCGAGTTTTTTGCCGTGCAGCCAGACTTCAGCCATGAAACGTTCTTGATTGTGGTGCGGTAGATTAATTTCTACAACTCGATATTCAGGTAAAACTTTAAATTGAGCCTGAGTCCATTCTTGTAAAGCGGCTTTGTAGTTCAATCTGGCGGGATCGAGGCGAATTTCTGCTGCTAATTGTTTGAAGTGGGGATCTAGCCAAGGGTGAATAAGTTCGAGATTTTGAGTACTCAGATAAAGCGCTCCGAGGACGGCTTCAAAAGCATCTGCCAGTCGTGACTCTTGACCAACTTTATCAGCGGTAGCACTGCCAGCGACGAGTAAATATAGCTCCAAACCGTATTCTTTTGCCAATTGAGCGAGAATGCGATCGCTTACCAACACCGAACGAATTGCCGCAAAATCTCCCACTGGGCAATCTGGATAATTTTCCCACAACACAACAGCCGCCACCAAGCGCACCACCGCATCGCCGACAAACTCCAGTTGTTCATAATTTGCCGACTCAGAAACAGTTGGATGAGTCAGCGCCAAATCAAGAAGCTGCCACTTTATAGGTGCTTGTGTTGACAGACCTAATTTTTGTACTAAGTTTTCAAGCTGTCGTTGACGGCGTGGATAAGCGAGAGTCATTGGTCATTGGGCATTGGGCATTGGGGAGCCAGTGCGTTGGGCGGGTTTCCCGACTTGAAGCATCTGGCGTCATTGGGCATTGGGCATTGGACAAAAATGGGGGAGAGAGTCGGATCGTAAGCCGGGTTCTGTTCTCTTGCGAGGGCAGTTATCTATCTGGGACGCTTGTTACCAAACGCCTCTAGCGGCTCTTTTAGAACGGAACTGGTAAAAGACCAACCGTAGTTCCTCTGGCCTTGCTCCCAACCGGGGTTTACCGAGCCAGCGCTTCTCAACGCTGCTGGTGCGCTCTTACCGCACCTTTGCACCCTTACCGGGGGTTGGGGACTGGGGACTAGGGACTGGGGACTGGGAAAATTTCTTCCTAGTCCCTAGTTCCTAGTCCCCAATTCTTAGCCCCGGCGGTATCTTTCTGTGGCACTATCCTCACGATCGCTCGCACTGGACGTTATCCAGCAAGTTTGGTCTTTCGGGAGTCCGGACTTTCCTCAAATTAGTTTCAACGAAACTGATCTGCAACCACCTGCGCCTACTCTCTCCCATAATCAAGTGTAATCAAGGATGGGGTCGTGTGTCCGCTTTGAGATTAACTTATCTCTTTTTATTCCAAGGTAAAGCGTATGTCCAAGGTAGTTTTCTAACTACGAAGGGACAATTGATAATGCACATCTCAGGGATATTCACACCTGGAGCTAGACCGACACGTACATCAGATATCCTCAGCACTAGTTGTAGCGAAAAATCCAACTTTGTTCTTTGTTTCATAAAGTCGCTGTACAAAATCCTTTGCGCTTTGACGGGACTTTTTTCCAGCCCTGTAATATCAACTATCGGTTTTTGGGGTGTGTAGGTTCCGGTTGTTACATCGCGCTGGAAAACATCTTCTGCTGTCACCGCTTCTGTAAGTGTTTTCTTGGGAGCAACTAAGCTCGGACTTTGGGGTACAGCTAAGTCGCGGGTTAAGTCTGGTGATTTACGAATGACTCTGCGCGATTGCTTCTTATGTTCGACTACTATAGAGCTATTGTCCCAGTCAGCGTATACGGCAAGATTATCGGATTTATTCTCAATGCTAATTGACAACTCTTTCACATCCTCAAGTGAGTTCGAGGCTTTAAATTTAAAGGAAATGCCTACATGGTCTTGGATATTTTGTTCTTTTAGTTGTTCATCGACGTCTTTTTTTTGATATTCAAATTTAATTTGGTCGTCGATTGATTCAATCATCCGATTGAAAGTGTAAGTGACGCCAATTATATAAAACGTCAAAACAAATAAATTCTGATCGCCTGTTCCTCTCATAATTCAGAATATAGACTCCCTGCTAATGTGAATAGATATTCGATTCATTGCCCATGTGAAATCTTTAATCGTGCTTAATTGTGGAAGCATTTTCTAGCCAGCCTTTTCGCCAGAAAAAGAATATTAACCCGAATGCGATCGCTGCCATCACTGCTAAACAAACTGGATAACCCCAATGCAATTTCAGTTCTGGCATATACTCAAAATTCATTCCATACAAACCTGCAATAAAAGTTAACGGAATAAAAATTGCCGACACCACCGTTAGCAGTTTCATGACTTCATTCATTCTGTTACCCACTGCTGAAAGATACACGTCCATCAACCCAGATGCAAGTTCTCGGTAGGTTTCCACCATGTCCATCACTTGTACTGCGTGGTCGTAACAGTCTCGTAAGTATATTCGCACCTCGTCACTGATTAGATCGTTGCCCTCTCTAATTAAAGAATTAATCGCATCCCGCTGGGGCCAGATAGCGCGACGCAGTTGCAGTAATTCTCGCCTAAGTTGATATATTTTTTGTAAAGTTTTGCGTGTAGGATTGATTATGACTTCTTCCTCTAACTCTTCAATGCGATCGCCGTAAAGTTCCAGCACTGGGAAAAACCCATCAATTATCGCATCTAACAGAGTGTAAGCTAAATAATCGGCTCCTGATGAGCGGATAATGCCTTTACCTTTTTGAATTCGCGATCGCACTCCTTCTAGGCAATCATGTTCTGGTTCCTCCTGCACTGTCAGCAGGTAATGTTTCCCCAATACCAAACTCACTTGTTCGCTGTAAAAGCCACATACTCTCTCTTTTGGCACCACCATGCGCGAAATTATCACTAATTGATTGTCATAATCCTCTATTTTGGGACGCTCTGGTACATTTACCACATCTTCTAAAACCAAAGGATGCAAATCAAACACCTTTCCCAGTCGCTGCAAAATGTCCATACTGCCTAGACCTTGCACATCCACCCAAGAAACAGATTCTTTATCCAAATAAGGGGCACACTCCTCTGGTGTATTCAGTTGCTTGCGAACTACGTTAGTCTTGTTATAATCAATCAGGAATATTATCGGTGGTGGAGCGTCGGCATCAATAATGATAGTTCCCGGCATATCACCCGGTCGGTGAAAAAAGTCTTCCTCCTCATCATCCTTTGGCTTAACTAATTTTAGAGGAAGGCGACGAAGTTTTCTCATCATGTACTTTTACCTGTAACAAGTCATTAATTAGTCAAAAATTATCTTATCTTGACTTTTGAACTTGCAAAAAGGCAAGATGGATTTTTTTAAATTAATTTTATCAATTTAAATTCGTAATGTTATAAAATTTTATTTCGTCATTAAACAATTACATGAATTGAGTGCGCGTAATTAAATATAAAATGTACTTATACTTTGTAGTGAGCGGTTTACCGCTCAATTTATTTCTATTTTAATAACGAAAATTTTATTAATAGATAATCAAACGTTGTTTCCTTAAAGATTAGCTTCTTTATTATCGCTAGAAGATTTGGAAATTGTCGGATAATCGAGTCATGAATTTGAAGCGATCGCCTTACCCAAACCTGACAACGGGAGCATCCCACTTTGGCAAAAATATATTAACCCTGTGTTGTGGGTTATCTTGGGTTATCAATAGGACTTACGCACGCTCTCAAATTTCTTATCTTGTGCAT